>NZ_JBEXVE010000038.1:0-92872 GCF_040629205.1 Streptomyces sp. NPDC005962
CAACGCCCTGCGCGTGGTCAACAAGAAGATCGAGGACGTCCGGGTGGTGATGTCCGGCGCCGGCGCGGCCGGCACCGCCATCCTCAAACTCCTCAACGCCGCGGGCGTCCGCCACGCCGTCGTCGCCGACATCCACGGCGTCGTCCACTCCGGCCGCGAGGACCTCGTCTCCGCCGACCCCGACTCCCCGCTGCGCTGGATCGCCGACAACACCAACCCGGACGGCGTCACGGGCACCCTGCGCGAGGC
The DNA here is from genome assembly GCF_040629205.1 of Streptomyces sp. NPDC005962. Classification (NCBI taxonomy): domain Bacteria; kingdom Bacillati; phylum Actinomycetota; class Actinomycetes; order Kitasatosporales; family Streptomycetaceae; genus Streptomyces; species Streptomyces sp. NPDC005962. The sequence continues at coordinate 250 of NZ_JBEXVE010000038.1, forward strand.
CGTGCGGGGCGCGGACATCTTCATCGGCGTCTCCGCCCCCAACGTCCTGAACGGTGACGACATCGCGGGGATGGCCGAGGGCGCGATCGTCTTCGCACTCGCCAACCCCGACCCGGAGGTCCCTCCGGTGGTCGCCCGTCAGACCGCCGCCGTGGTGGCCACGGGCCGCTCCGACTTCCCGAACCAGATCAACAACGTGCTGGTCTTCCCGGGTGTCTTCCGTGGCCTCCTGGACGCCCAGTCCCACACGGTCACCACCGACATGATGCTGGCCGCGGCGGGTGCGCTCGCCGATGTCGTCCTCGACGACGAACTCAACCCGAACTACATCATCCCCAGCGTCTTCAACGACAAGGTCGCCGACACGGTGGCCGGAGCCGTGCGCGACGCGGCCCATGACGCCGCCCGGGCGGCGGGCAGCGCCTGAACCCGCGGCGGGTTTCAGGGCCGCCGGCCACTACGTACAGCGCGCAACCTATTGGAGTTCCGCATATGAAGACACGTCACACCCCCGACGAGCGCGCCGAAGGCGACTCCGGCGCAACGGCCCCGCCGCCGCGCGCACGACGCTGGTGGCGGCTGCCGCTCGGTGTGCAGTCGGTCCTCGCGGTCGGCCTCGGCGCGCTGATCGGAGCACTCGCGCCGACCGTCGGCGAGCAACTCAAGATCCTCGGTGACGTCTTCCTGAACCTGGTGCAGATGGTCGTGCTGCCCCTGGTCTTCCCGCTGATCGTGCTGGGCATCGCCCGCATGGAGTCGGTGAAGAAGGTGGGCCGGATCGCCGGTAAGGCCATCCTGTACTTCGAGGTCGTCACCACCGTGATCCTTGTGGTCGCGGTGACACTGGCCGAGGTCAGCGGCATCGGCAACGGCGCCCCGGTCGCCGGTGGTGACACCAAGAGCCTGGACAGCATGGACCAGGGTGTCAATTTCCATGAGCTGATCCTCCACTCGGTCCCGAAGAACGTCTTCGCCGCGTTCACCGAGGGCAACCTGCTCGCCGCGATCGTCTTCGCGCTCTTCCTCGGCGTCGGGATGGCGGCCATCGGCGAGAAGTCCCAGCCCTTCGCCTCCGTCCTGGAGTCCGTCTCGGCGGCCATGTTCAAGGTCGTCGGCTATGTCATCCGGGTGGCTCCGCTGGGCGTCCTCGGCTTCATCAGCTACGACGTGGCGCACTACGGATTCGGCAACCTCAAGAGCCTGGCCGGTTTCATCGCCGTGGTCTACGCGGGCCTGGTCATCGTCCTCGGTGTGATCTTCCCGGTCATCGCGCTGATCTACCGCATCCGGTACGTGGACCTGCTCAAGGCGATCGGCGGACTCGTCGGCATCGCCTTCATCACGCGCAGCTCCGAAGCGGTGCTGGCACCCCTGATGAGCAAGCTCGAAGCCTTCGGTATCAGCCGTTCGACATCCTCGTTCGTCGTCCCCCTCGGCTACTCGTTCAACTCCGACGGCTCCGTGCTCTACCAGGCCACCGCCCTGGTGTATCTCGCCCACGCCTACGGCACGGACACCTCGATCCCGTCCCTGCTGCTCATGGTCGGCGTCCTGGTGGTGCTGTCCAAGGGCATGGCGGGCGTCACCTCGGCCTCGATCGTCGTGCTCCTCGCCGCGGGCAAGACGATCGGTATCCCGCCCGAGGGGGTCGCGCTCCTGGTCGGCGTCGACTTCATCGTCGACATGGCCCGTACGGCGGTCAACGTCGTCGGGAACGCGCTGGCCGCCGCCGTCGTGGACCGTTCGGAATCCAAGAGGGACGTCAAACAGGACGTACCGCAGGACGCACTCCAGGACGCGCCCGAGGACGCGGCCGAAGCCGCCGCATCCGACGACGAGCCCGCTGCCGCAGTGGCCGCCCCGAAACACTAGGCACGGCCGAACCGCTCATCGCGCACCGGAGCCCCCGCACCACGCGGGGGCTCCGCCGCGTGGTGCGGGAATCACGGCAGGGCGAGGATGACGGCGGCCGCGTCGTACGGCCGTTGGACGTCGAGCCCCGTGTACTTCTGGAATGCGTTCAGCCGGTTCAGCACGGTGTTGCGGTGGCAGCGAAGAGAGCGGCTCGTGTCGCTCAGACTTCCGGTCTCCACATATGCCGTCACCGTGGTGAGGATCTTTTCCCGCTCCAGAGGCGTGCACATTCGCAGGTAGGGGAATACGAGCTGACCCAAGTCGCATCCGGCCTGACTCAGCTGGTGTTTCGTCACCGATTTCCAGCGTTCCAGCAGGGTCGCGATCCCGGAACTGCCCATCGGGAGATCCGTCATGATCTCGCGGGCGGCGGTGGCCGCCTCCCGGACGCTCTCCAGCCCCCTGGCCACGGGAGCGATCGCGACCGCCATCCCCTCGAACAGCCCCTTGACCGCCGGGGGTATCTCTCCCAGTGCGGTCGCTGTCGTCGGCCAGATGAACAGCGTGTGATGCCCCCTGTCGCAGGTGAAAAGCACATCGCCGCGCCGGGCGGAGCTCCGCAGTCGTCTTTGGGCGGTAAGCCCGTCTACCTTGGATGTGGCCGCCACACAGAAGTTGTCCGAGGTGCGAATCCGCAGTGCCCCGGCGATCCGTTCAAGAGAGGCTTCGCTCGGCGGCGTCGACGCGAAAAGCTGTGACAGATAGGTACGCTGGAGATCGGCGTTGGCCAGCTCGATGGCGGCCTGCTCCGTCAGGTAGTGCTCCTGGACGTCCGAGACGAACGTATCCACGGTGGCCCATACGCGCCCGGCGTTTCGCACCAGCAGCGCCGGATTCGCTTCGAGGGCCGGATCGGCCAGGGTTTCCCACAGGATCGTGAAATCCAGCCTGATGACGCGGAGCAGGCTGTCCAGAGGTATGGCCTGGCGGGCACGGAGCGTTCCGAGTGATTCGGAGAGCCCCCGCAAAGTGGTCGTATCCCCATCCGTGCGCAGGCTTTCGAGCATGGCCGTGAACGTCTGAACGCTCCGGTGCCTCAAGTCCTCGGCAGTCAGCGCGGAGACGGTATAGGCGGGCTCGGTCATGACCTTCGCCAGAAACCGTTCCACCATCGAATCCAGCCGACCGCTCGCCCGGTCGATCAATTGGTCCCAAGGCTCACTGTCTGCCACGCGCACTCGCATTTCCCTTCTCCCGCGGGTTCGCAGCCTACCCGTGTGGCGCCCGGACGCATCCGGCCGTTCACCTGCGCCGGTGGCCCGCTGTGCATCCGCCCAATTTTTGGTCCTGTCGGCAGTGCAATCCTTCATTGCCCGTCGGCCGGGCCCCTGCCAACCTGCTCGGCGAGGATTCGTAACGTCAGATTCGAGCCACGTCGCCAAGGGGACCATCGTGACCAGTCAAACGAGCCCAGCGACCGCAGACCTGTCCGACTCCCCGGCGGAGGAATCGGGCTATCGGAAACTGCTCTCCCATCGGCAGATTCAGATGATCGGGGTGGGCGGTGCCATCGGTACCGGGCTGTTTCTGGGTACCGGTGGGCGCATCGCGTCCGCCGGTCCGGGCCTGGCGCTGGTCTATATGTTCTGTGGGTTCTTCGCCTTCCTGATACTCAGGGCGCTGGGCGAACTGGTTCTCCACCGTCCGAGTTCGGGTTCGTTCGTCTCCTATGCCCGGGAGTTCTACGGCGAGAAGGCCGCGTTCGTCTCGGGCTGGGTGTACTCGGTTTCGTGGGCGCTCACGGCGATCGTCGACATCACGGCGGTCGCCGTGTACGTCCACTACTGGTCGGCGATGAGCAGCGTCCCGCAGTGGCTGCTCGCATTCGTCGCCCTGCTGATCGTGACCGGGGCGAATCTCGTATCGGTCCGCTTTTTCGGTGAGATGGAGTTCTGGTTCGCCCTCGTCAAAGTCGTCGCGCTGATTCTGTTCCTCCTCGTCGGCGGTTTCGTACTCGGCGCCGGTTTTCCGGTGCGTGGCCACGAGCCGGGGCTTTCGCTGATCGCCGACAACGGAGGCCTTATGCCGCACGGCATGCTGCCGATGGTGATCGTCATGCAGGGGATCGTGTTCGCCTACTCCGGTATCGAACTGATCGGTGTGGCCGCCGGTGAGACCGCCCGGCCCGAAAAGGTGATGCCCCGCGCGGTGAATGCCGTCGTCCTGCGTATCGCCGTCTTCTACGTCGGCTCGACGGCGCTTCTGGCGCTGCTGCTGCCGTACACCTCGTACAAGGCCGGTGAGTCCCCGTTCGTGACGTTTTTCCAGAGCCTGGGAGTACCGGGCGTGGGAGGCGTGATGAATCTGGTGGTTCTCACCGCCGCTCTGTCCAGCCTCAACGCCGGGCTCTACTCCACCGGCCGCATCTACCGGTCCATGGCCCACAACGGGACCGCGCCCGCCTTCATGACCCGTATGAGCCGCGACGGAGTGCCCTACGGCGGTGTCCTGTTCACCTCCGCGCTGGCGCTCTTCGGGGTCGGGCTGAACGCCGTCGTCCCGAAGATGGCCTTCGAGATCACGCTGAACGCGACGGCACTCGCCATCCTGTGCACCTGGGGAACCATCGTCCTGTGCCAGCTGAAGCTGCACCGGTGGGCCCGACAGGGCCGGGCGAGCCGGCCGGCGTTCCGCATGCCCGCGTCCCCGTGGACCTCCTACCTCACGCTGGTCTTCCTGGTCGGAGTTCTGCTCCTGATGGTTTTCGACTACCCCGTCGGCACGTTCACCGTCGGAACGCTCGCCCTCATCGCACCCGCGCTGGCCGTCGGCTGGTACTGCGTGCGGGGCCGGGTGCTCGCACTCGCGGCCGAGCGTCTCCGCGGTGATTCCCCCTCGAACCCGTGACCACCTTCCCTCGCCATTCCCTTTCTCCGAGCCTCCGAGGAGCAAGCCAGATGACCATCCAGCCAATTCAGCACGGCACTGCCGACGACACCCGCGCCGAACTCTTCCTGCGCGACTGGCGGTCGTTGAGCCGCATCGGACAGACGCCCGGCGGGGGAGTGGAGCGGCAGGCCGCGAGCGTCGCCGACGCCCAGTCGCGGACCTGGTTCACCACCCTCCTGAACCAGTACGGATTCACGGTGCGCACCGATGTGATCGGCAACATCTGGGGGCTGCTGGAGTGGAACCCCGGCGCGCCGTTCGTCGTGGTCGGCTCCCACCTCGACAGCCAGCCCCTCGCGGGCAAGTTCGACGGGGCCTACGGCGTGGCCGCCGCGCTGCACGCCGGACGGCGGCTGGCGGAGGAAGGCGACGCGGCGAACCGGCCGAAGTACAACCTCGCCGTGGTGGACTGGTTCAACGAGGAGGGGTCCCGGTTCACCCCGTCCATGATGGGCAGCTCCGTCTACACGGGCAAGCTCCCGGCACCGGTCGCCCTGGCCACGGAGGACGCCGACGGCGTGACGGTCGCCGAAGCCCTCTCCGCCGTCGGCGGCACCGGGTCCTGGACCGGACCGGCGCCCGCCGCGGCTGCCGAGATCCACATCGAGCAGGGCCGGTCACTGGAGGACTCCGGCACCACGATCGGGCTGGTCGAATCGTGCTGGGCCGCCGAGAAGTTCACCGTCGTCGTGCGCGGAGAGCAGGCGCACACCGGGTCCACGGTCATCGCCGACCGGCATGACGCGCTGCTCGGAGCCTCGCGACTGGTGGTGCTGCTCCGTGAGCTGGCCGACCGCTTCCCGGGCGGTGCGCTGCACACATCCGTCGGGCAGCTCACGGTGGTGCCGAACTCCCCGGTGGTGGTACCCCGCAGGGTCGACCTGACCATGGACCTGCGCTCCGCCGACGAGGGCGTTCTCGCGGAGGCCAAGCAGCTCCTGGAGCAGGGCGTCAAGCGGATCGAGCAGGAGGCCGCGGTCACGGTCGAGATCAGCGGGTCGCATGCCTGGGGCGTCCGCCCCTACGCCTCGGCCGGAGTGGACCTCGCCCGGGAATGCGCCGATGCCCTCGGGCTCAGGAGCAAGCCCGTCCAGACCCTGGCCGGACACGACTCGATCAACATGAACGACGTCGTTCCGACGGTCATGCTGTTCGTGCCGAGCCGTGAAGGCATCAGCCACCACGAGGGCGAGTACACCGAGGACACGGACCTGTGCGCCGGAGTCGATGTGCTCACCGAAGTGGTCCGGCGGCTGTGCCGGGGAGAACTCGATGACGGCCGCTGAGCGCGTCAGGTCCCGCGTCCCGCGGCTGCGAGTGGCGGTCCTGCAGGCCACCGGCCTCGTCGGCGATCGGCGACGGAACCTCACCACACTCCGGGACGCCGCCCGGCGCGCCCGGTCGGAGGGTGCGGAGCTGCTGGTCACACCGGAACTGTTCCTGAGCGGCTACCAACCGGCGAGCGCCGCCGATGACGACGGCGAGGACCACCGGCTCGCGGTCGCGGAGACCGCCCGTCTCGCCGGTCTGGCCGTCGTCGCCTCAACGGTGGACCACCACCAGGGGCAGTGCCTCATCAGCGCCTCCCTCTTCGACAACACCGGACAGGAGCTGACGAGATACCACAAGCGGCACCTTTTCGGTGCCGCGGAGAAGGCCGTCTTCGCTCCCGGTCGTCGGCGGCCGGAAGTGGTCGCGGTGTCCGGAGTGAGGATCTCTCTCGGTGTCTGCTTCGACGTGGAGTTCCCCGAGTTCACCCGTGAGGTGGCGCGCTCCGGGGCCGAGCTGCTCTGCGTCCCGACCGCGGTTCCGCTCAGGCAGCCGCAGGGAGCTTCGGCGGACCCTTTCGACGCCCGTCTCATTCCGCGCATGGTCGTCCCCACGCGGGCGTTGGAGAGCCAGATCTACATCGCCTACGCCAACCACACCGGACCCCGGTTCGCGGGGCTGAGCTGCCTCAGCGATCCGTACGGCCGACGGGTCGCGGCCGGGGAGTCCGGCCCCGATCTGGTGCTCGGTGACGTCGACCCGCAGACCCTGCGGGACGCGCGCCGCGCCACCGATTACCTCGCCTCGATCGACTGAACCGCACACGCACGACAGCGACCGCACTACAGGAAGAGACCGTGAACACGTCGTCCAACGGGATCAGCATGCTCGTCCCCGACTTCCCCTTCCCCTATGACGAATACCTGGGCCACACCGACGGCCTGGGCGCGATTCCGCCCGAGCGCCACGGCACCGAGGTCGCCGTCATCGGCGCCGGTCTGTCCGGGCTCGTCGCCGCGTACGAGCTGATGAAGCTGGGGCTGAAGCCCGTGGTGTACGAAGCAGCCGAGCTGGGGGGCCGGCTGCGCGGCGCGCGGAAGGCGGGCACCGACCACCCGGTCGCCGACCTCGGCGGAATGAGGTTTCCGCGGTCGGGAAGGGCGTTCTACCACTACGTCGATCTGCTGGGCCTGGACACCCGGCCCTTCCCCAATCCGTTCACCGCCGCCTCGGACAGCACGGTGATCGAGATAGCCGGGCAGAAGCACTACGCGGAGTCCACCGGCGACCTCCCGCGGTTCTTCCACGACGTGGCCGACGCCTGGCACTCCTGTCTCGAAGAGCGTGCGCACTTCTCCGGCATGCAGCAGGCCATCAAGGACCGCGACTACGCCACGATCAAGAGGCTGTGGAACGAACTGGTCCCGCTCCTCGACGACGTGTCCTTCTCGCACTACCTCGCCACGTCGAAGGCGTTCTCCTCGCTGCCGTTCGAGTACCGCGAGGCCTTCGGCCTCGTCGGGTTCGGGACAGGAGGCTTCGACACCAACTTCCCCGATTCGATGCTGGAGATCCTGCGCGTGGTCTACGTCGACGCCGAGGACGATCAGCACCGCATCGTCGGCGGCGCGCAGCGACTGCCCCAGCTCCTCTGGCACCACGCACCGGAGCGGATGGCGCACTGGCCCGCCGGTACGAGCCTGGCGTCCCTGCACCGGGGCGGGCCGCGCGGCGCGGTCAAGCGCGTGTGGCGGGCGCCTGACCCGGGACGGGGCATCGACGTGACGGACCGGTGGGGGAGTACGACGACGTACCAGGCGGTCGTCGCCAGCTGCCAGTCCTGGCTGCTGTCGGCCCGGATCGACACCGACGAGTCGCTGTTCAGCCACCAGCTGTGGACCGCGATCGAGCGCAGCCACTACATGCAGGCGTCGAAGACGTTCGTGGTGGTGGACCGTCCCTTCTGGAAGGACGTCGACCCCGCGACGGGTCGCCACGTGCTGAGCACGACGCTCACGGACCGGCTGACCCGCGGGACCTATCTGCTGGACAACGGCCCCGGCCAACCGGCCCTGATCTGTCTGTCCTACACGTGGAACGACGACGCCCTCAAGTGGCTGACCCTCGACGGGGACGAACGTGTCCGCCTGATGCTGCACTCCCTGAAGCAGATCTACCCGGACGTCGACATCGCCTCGCACATCGTCGGCGACCCCATCACCGTCTCCTGGGAGGACGACCCTCACTTCATGGGGGCCTTCAGCGACAACCTGCCCGGCCACTACCGGTATCAGGAGCGCCTGTACACCCACTTCATGCAGGACGGGTACGACCCGGCGCACCGCGGGATCTACCTGTGCGGGGACGACGTCTCGTGGACGGGCGGCTGGGCCGAGGGGGCCGTGACCACCGGCCTGAACGCCGTATGGGGTGTGATGAGCCAGCTCGGTGGCAAGACCTCGGCCGACAACCCCGGGCCGGGTGACCGTTTCGGGGAGCTCAGGCCGATACGCCTGCGCTGACCGCGCGGCGCGCCCTGGCCCGCAGGGCCAGGGCGACGAGGGCGGCGTCCTCGGGGCGGCGTACGTCGTGACCGGTCAGCTCGCAGAAGCGGTTGAAGCGGTGTTGCACGGTGTTGCGGTGGCAGTACACGGCCGCGGCCGTGTCGGCTATCGCACCGTTCCCGGTGAGATGCACCTGCACGGTACGCAGCAGCCGGTCCTTCTCCGCGTCGGTGACGTCGGGCCGGTCGAGCCCGCCGAGCACGTCGTCGACGAGGTCGTCCGCGAGTTCCGAGGTGTGGTGGACGAGCACGTCCAGCCAGCTGTCCCGCAGCCACCGCGGCCCGTCGGCGTCCACGGGCAGGCTGCGCGCCGTGGTGATGGCCAGCCGGACGGCACGCGGCACGTCGGCCAGACGGCCGGCGGCCGACGACACCCCGCAGGGCGTGTCCGCCAGATGGTCCAGGACGGTGTGCGCGGTGGTGCGCGGCCCGAGTTGGGCGGTGAGGACCATCGCCGAACCGAGGGTCTGCTGCTGGACCGGGACCCCCGCGGTGCGCAGCTCCGTGGCGGCCCGGCGCAGGGTGGCGCCGTGCTGGGCGGAGGCGGCGGCGCACACGTATTCCCCGCCGACCCGGAAGCCGAGGGCCAGCGCGGCGTCACCCACCACGGTCGGATTGCGGCCGTCGCAGTCCATCAGGCGGGCGAACCACATCTGGCGCTCGTCCTCGGCCCGCCGCCCCATCTCCAGCACGGTGCGCTGGTATGCGGTCATGATGCCGGTGACATGGCGCTCGACCGCCTCCCAGACGTAGTACGCGGAGGCCACCAGATGTGTCATGTTGCGCTCTTCGGCGCGCCGGACCAGCGCCGTCCACACCACCCGGAAGTCCAGCCGGGCCGCCTCCAGCAGGGCGTCCAGCGGCACGCCCTGCCGTGCGCGACGTGTCCCCACCCGTTCCGACACCTCGGCGATGTGCCCGGGCACGGGCAGCTCGGCCACGGTGCGCAGCAGCATCTCCAGGGCGTCGCGCGCGGAGTCCCGGAAGTCCGCGTCCGGCACGCGGTCGGCGTATGCCCTGCGCACGGGGCTCACCACCTCGATCCACAGCTCGATGAGTCCGTCGAGATCCTCCAGACATGTCCGGGCGAGCTCGGCGATGCGTGGATCGGGCGGTGGGAAGGCATGGGCGGCGGTGTGCATGTGCACGATATTGGCCGGTGGATCGGATGCATTTCAACCTTGGCGGGATTCCCCCACCCCGTGATTCTGGTGTGACCCCGCCACCAACCCCACCCGAGCAGCACCGTCCAGGAGGCCACGGCAGTGCATCTGACCCCTCGCGAGCCGGAACGTGTGCGGCTCTTCTGGACCGACACCGTCCCCCAGGAGACCCTGTGAGCACCACCACGACCGAGCCCCCGCGCCCCGGCGCGCGGGACATCAAACGCCTGCTGTCCGCGGCATTCATCGGCACCGCCCTGGAGTGGTACGACTACTTCCTCTACGGCACCGCCGCAGCACTCGTCTTCAGCAAGCTCTTCTTCCCCGCCCTCGACCCGGCCACCGCCACCATCGCCTCCTTCGTCACCTTCGCCGTCGGCTTCGCGGCCCGGCCCCTCGGTGCCGCGATCTTCGGTCATATCGGCGACCGCTACGGACGCAAGGCGGCGCTCATCATCACCGTCGTCCTGATGGGTGCCGCCACCGGCGGCATCGGACTGCTCCCCGACTACGACGCGATCGGCATCTGGGCGCCCGCGCTGCTCGCCGTCCTCCGCTTCCTGCAGGGCATCTCGGTCGGCGGCGAGTGGAGCGGCGCCATGCTGCTCACGCTGGAACACACCCCGAAGGAGAAGCACGGCAGCTACTCCTCGATCCCCCAACTCGGCTCGCCCGTGGGTACCTTGCTCTCCAGTGGCGCCTTCGCGCTCGTGGGTCTGCTGCCCGACGACGCGTTCTACTCCTGGGGCTGGCGCATCCCCTTCCTCGCCGCCTTCGGGCTGCTCGCCTTCGCTCTCTATCTGCGGCTGCGTATCGAGGAATCCCCGGTCTTCCGCGCCATGGCCGCCGAGGCCGAGCGCGAGGGCCCCCGGCCCGCCCCGCTGGTCGAAGCGTTCCGCAGGGCCTGGGGGCGCATGCTCATCGGGGTGGCAGCCGCGTTCCTCGGCATCGGTGGCTTCTTCCTGCTGACGACCTACGTGATCTCCTACGGCACCGAGCAACTCGGCATCGACAAGTCCGTGATGATCAACGCCACGCTGCTGGCGGCCGTTGCCGAGATCGCCGTCATCGTCATCGCCGGGCGGCTCGCCGACCGGGTGGGCGCCTGGAAGGTGTGTGCCGTCGGCGGTGTCGCCTCCGTGCTGGTGGCCTTCCCCGCCTTCTGGCTCATCGACACCCGCCACACCGGACTCGTGATGCTCGGCGTCGCCCTCGGCGTCGGTGTCATCTCCATCCCCTACGCGTCGATCGGCGCCGTCGTCACCGGAATGTTCCCCGACACCGTCCGCTACAGCGCGGTCGCCATGTCCTACAACCTCGCCGGTGTCCTGGGCGGCCTCGTACCCCTGGCCGCGGCCTGGCTGACCGGCCTCGCCGACGGCGCCTCCTGGGGCGTGGCGCTGCTCCTGATCCTCATCGCGGCGTGCACGGCCACCGGCTCCTACCTCGCCGGACCGCCGCTGCGCCGCCGCCTCGCCCCGGACCACCCCGGACACCATGAAGATCCCACGACCGTGAAGGCCACCGCATGACACCGCAGTACCCCGCCCGCACCGGCGGTGAGGTCCTCATCGACCAGCTCATCGGGCACGGTGTCGACACCGTGTACGGCGTCCCCGGCGAAAGCTATCTCGCCGCGCTCGACGCCCTGTACGACGTCCCCGTCCGCATGGTCGTCTGCCGCCACGAGGGCGGCGCGGCCTACATGGCCGAGGCCTACGGGAAGCTCACCGGCCGCCCGGGCGTGTGCTTCACCACCCGTGGCCCAGGTGCCACCAACGCCCTGGTCGCCCTGCACACCGCCGAGCAGGACGCCACCCCGCTCGTGCTCTTCATCGGGCTGGTGCCACGCGGCCACACCGGCCGCGGTGCTTTCCAGGAACTCGACCTGCGCGCCACCTTCGGCGCCTGCGCCAAGCTCGTCGAGACCATCGACGACGCCGCCCGGATTCCCGAGCACCTCGCCCGGGCCTTCGCCACCGCCACCGGCGGACGGCCCGGCCCGGTCGTCCTCGGACTGCCCGAGGACATGCTCACCGACACGGTACGGGTGGCCGACGCCGTACCGGCGCCGGTACCCGAGGGCGCCGTGTCCGCCGGTCAACTCGAAGCGCTCGCCGATCTGTTGGCCGTCGCCGAGCGTCCCCTCGTCCTGCTCGGCGGAAGCCGCTGGACCCCCGAGGCGCAAGGAGACATCCGGACCTGGGCGGAGTCGTGGTCCCTGCCGGTCGCCGTCGACTTCCGGTGCCAGGACCTCTTCGACAACGGCAGCGAGGTCTACGCCGGAGCCCTCGGCTATGGCAGATCCGACGTTCTCGCCACCCGGTTGCGCGACGCCGACCTGCTGATCTGCGTCGGAGCCCCGCCCGGCGACGTCACCACCGACGGCTTCACCCTGCTGCCCGCCGACGGGCCCGGGCCGCGCATCGTGCTCGCCGTCCCCGAAGCCGGGGCACCGGGGCTGCTCCGCGCCCCCGAGCTCACCCTGCTCGCCGCACCGCGGGCCTTCGGGCGGGCCGTACGGGACCTCGAGCCCGCCGCGTCCGTGCCGTGGGCCGCGCGGACGAAGGAGGACCGTACCGCCCAACTCGCCCACCGCGCACCGGTCCATGACGACGACCGGCTGGACCTCGGCGCCGTCTTCGCCGAGCTGGACGCCCGGCTGCCGCACGACACCATCGTCACCTTCGGCGCCGGAAACCACGCCATCTGGGCGCAGCGCTTCCTCACCTACCGCGGCGGCGCCCGCCAGCTCGCCCCGCGCAACGGCTCCATGGGGTACGGCATCCCCGCCGCGGTGGCGGCGGCCATCGCCCACCCGGGCCGCCAGGTGCTCTCCGTCGCCGGTGACGGCTGCTTCCTGATGAACGGCCAGGAACTCGCCACCGCGGTGGCGGAAGGCGCCACGCCGCTCATACTCGTCGTCGCCAACGGCACGTACGGCACCATCCGGCAGCACCAGGAAGCGCACTACCCCGGCCGGGTCAGCGGCACCGGCCTGGTCAACCCCGACTTCGCGGCCTACGCCCGTGCCTTCGGCGCCCACGGCGAAACCGTCACCGCCACCGAGGAGTTCGCCCCCGCCCTCGAACGCGCCCTCACCCGCGGCACCGCCGCCCTCATCGAGCTCAGGACCGAGGGCCGGCTGGCCCCCGGGGAAGCCGTCGCCCACCCCGCGCAAGGAGCGTCCGTATGACCGACCGGTCCGACCTGACCCTGCACAACGTCATCGACGGCGAAAACGTCGTGGTGGGCGGCCGCATGAGCCTGACCGACCCCGCCACCGGCGAGATCTACGGCACCGCGCCCCGGTCCACCGCCGCCGACATCGACACCGCGGTCGCCGCCGCCCGCCGCGCCTTCGCCACCTGGCGCCGCACCACACCGGCCCAGCGCCAGAACGCCCTGCTGCGCCTGGCCGATCTGGTCGCCGAGAACGCCGACCGACTGCTGGACGCGGAGGTGCGCGCCACCGGCAAGCCACGGCGGGCGACCCGGACCGCGGAGCTCGACCGGTGCGTGGACCAGCTGCGTTTCTTCGCCGGGGCCGCCCGGGTCCTGGAGGGGCTGGCCGCGGGGGAGTACGAGGAGGGCCACACCTCCTACCTCCGGCGGGAGCCGGTCGGTGTCATCGGCCAGGTGACGCCCTGGAACTACCCGCTGATGATGGCGGTGTGGAAGCTCGGCCCCGCCCTGGCCGCGGGCAACACCGTCGTTCTGAAGCCCTCCGACACCACGCCGTGGTCCACCGTGCTCCTCGGCGAGCTGGCCGCCCGGGTCTTCCCGCCCGGTGTCGTCAACGTCGTCTGCGGCGACCGGGACACCGGCCGGGCCCTGGTCTGCCACGGGGACGTCGACATGGTCGCCATCACCGGCAGCACCCGCGCCGGAGCCGAGGTCATGAGGGCCGCGGCGGCAGACCTGAAGGACATCCACCTGGAGCTCGGCGGAAAGGCTCCCGCGATCGTCTTCGCGGACGTCGACCCGGTGCGTACCGCCCGTGCCCTGGCCGATGGGGCGTTCTTCAACGCGGGCCAGGACTGTACGGCCATCACCCGGGTGCTCGTCCAGCGCGAGGCCCACGACGCGCTCCTTACCGCCCTCGTCGCGGCGGCGCGGGATACCCGCACCGGTGCGCCGGAGGAGGACGCCTTCTACGGTCCGCTCAACAGTGCGGGTCAGGCCGAACGGGTGGCGTCGGTCATCGCCGGGCTGCCCGCCCACGCCACGGTGGAGACCGGCGGCACCCGACTGGACCGCCCCGGCTACTTCTTCGCCCCGACCGTGGTCTCCGGCGTACGGCAGGACGACGCCGTGGTCCAGGAGGAAACCTTCGGGCCGGTCGTCACCGTTCAGCCCTTCGACACCGAGGACGAGGCCCTGGCGCTCGCCAACGGCGTCGACTTCGGCCTGGCGTCCAGTGTCTGGACGGCCGACCTGGGACGCGCCACCCGTATCGGAGCCGAGCTGGATTTCGGCTGCGTCTGGTCCAACTGCCACCAGATGATCCTGGCCGAACTGCCCCATGGCGGCTACAAGCAGTCCGGCACCGGGCGCGACCTCAGCCGTTACGGCTTCGACGACTACACCCGGGTCAAGCACGTGCTGATCTCCCACACGGCGCCCTGAGCCCACCCCTGCTTCGTGGCTGTCCGTCATTCAGGCGGCGGCGTGACGGGGTGCCTTGTGCGGGACGCAGAAGAGCGCGAGGGCGGCGGCCGTGAGGTACGCGCCCGCGCCGATGGCCATGCCGGTCCGCAGCCCCGTGGTGAAGTCGGCCGAGGCGGCCAGCAGTGAGCCGCCCAGCGCGACGCCCGTGGCGCTGCCGATCTGGCGGGCGGTGTTGAACAGGGCGGAGGCGGTGCCGGAGTACTCGTCCGGGGCGGCCGCCATCACCGTGGCGGTCGCTCCGGTGAGGGCGAAGGACGTGCCGAAGCCCGCCGCCATCATCGGCGCCACGAGCAGCGGGTAGTCCGGGTCGGGTCCGGCGGCGGCCCAGCCCGCCAGACCCGCCGCTCCCAGGAGCATGCCTGTCAGCACCAGCGGGCGGTGTCCGGTGCGGCGGGCCAGCCGCCCCGACAGAACGGAGGCGAACATCGTCATGGCCACCGCCGGGAAGAGGGCGATCCCCGTCCGCAGCGCGGTCAGGCCGCGCTGGTGCTGGAAGTACAGGCTGGCGGTGAAGATCATGCCGTAGAAGGCGAAGTTGAACAGCAGACCGATGGCCGCGCCGCCGCTCAGCGGGCGCGAGCGCAGCAGCCGCAGGGGCAGCAGGGGGGTGCGGGCCAGGCGCTCGCGCAGGATGAACGCGGCCGCCGCGAGCACACCCAGCCCGGCCCCGGCGAGAATCAGCGGGTCCGCCCAGCCACGTCGCCCGGCCTCGTTGAGGACGGCGATCAGCAGGGCCACCATCGCGATGAGCGCACCCTGGGCGGGCCAGTCAAGGGGGCGGTCCAAGCGCCGGGCCGACGCGTGGACGTGGCGCAGCGTCAGCACCAGACAGGCGCATCCGACGGGCAGGTTGATGAAGAACACCCAGCGCCACCCCACGGTGGTGACCAGGAGGCCGCCCAGGAGCGGGCCGACGGAGGCGGCGACGCCCGCCATGGAGCCCCACAGGCCGAAGGCGCGGGAGCGCGCGGTGGGCGAGGGGTACGCCTGCTGGAGGAGGGCGAGGGAGCCGGGCACGATCAGTGCCGCGCCGAGCCCTTCCAGAAGCCGGGCGGCGACCAGGGCCCCGGCGCTGCGCGCCAGTCCGCAGCCCGCCGATGCCACGGTGAACACCACCACCCCGGTACAGAAGATCCGGCGGTTTCCCAGCCGGTCTCCCAGCGCGCCACCGGTGAGCAGCAGACCGGCGAAGACCAGGGTGTAGCCGTCCGTGATCCACTGGATTCCGGTGAGCGAGGCCGACAGTTCCCGTCCCACCACGGGAACGGCGACGTTGATGACGGTCACGTCCAGGATGACCATGAAGTAGCCCGCGCACACCGCGAGAAGCGGGGCCAGGGACCGGCCCGGAGCCCCGGGCCGGTCGTCCGGCCGATCGGCCTGGGGAGTACCGGCGCGCACCATGGCGACACGGTATGCGCAGGACACCGGCCTGCCGTGGCTTGACCGGTGCGACGGCGTGCCGGGCCGGGAGTAATAGGATTCCGGTGGCCGGGGTCAGGAGCAGGCAAGGAGTTCGTCGTGGGTGAGCCGCGGTACGTGGCGATCGCAAGCGACCTCATGAGGAAGATCGCCGCCGGACGGTGGGCCGTGGGCGAACTGCTGCCCACCGAGCCCGGGCTCGCCGCCGAGTACGGCGTCTCGCGGGAGACGCTGCGGCGGTCGTTGCGGCGTCTGGAGGTGGCCGGGCTCATCTCCCGGCACCCGGGGACGGGGACCCGGGTGGAACGCCCGACACCGGTCGCCGGGTTCACCGCACAGCTCGGCAGCGTCGGGGATCTGACGCAGTACGGCGAGGCCGCCGAGCGGCGTGTCCTGTCGGTGGAGCCCGTGACGGTGGACGCCGCGCTCTCCGCCGTCACCGGACTGTCCGAGGGGTCCCGGCAGGTGTGCGTCACCTCCACCCGGCGGGAGGCCGGGAGGCCCGATGAGGTCGTGTCCTGGGCGCGGGTGTATCTGGGCCCGGGGGACGCCAAGGCGGTGGCCGGGGATCTGGAGGAGAGCCGCAGGCTGATCGCCGACGCGATCGAGGCCCGCACGGGGCGCGCCGTGGAGCGGGTGGTGCAGCAGGTGCGGGCGGTGGGCGTATCCGCGGAGGCGGCGACACACCTCGGGGTGGAGCCGGGCAGCCCGGGGCTGGAATTCGTACGCCGCTACTACGACGCCTCGGGCGCCCTCTTCGAGGTCGCCGTGAGTACGCATGCCGGTGACCGCTTCGTGTACGAGACGGTTCTGCAGCGGAATTAGCGCGAGGGGCGCTCACCGGTGCTCGTCAGTGCTCACCGTGGGCGACCCTCCGAACACCATGTGAACAACCCTTGACACACGCCATCTCGCGAGCATCCTTGTCTAGACACACCTCATGTCTAGACAAGGAAGTGCTGCATGAGATCTCCACAGCAGCTCGTGGACGACGGCCCGCCCCCGACGGCTCACAAGCCCTGGTACCGGGGGCTCATGGCACAGGTCGTCATCGCGATGGCCCTCGGTGTCGCGGTCGGCTTCGCCTTCCCCGGCTTCGCGGCGGACCTGAAGATCATCGGCGACCTGTTCCTGGCACTGGTCAAGGCCGGGGTCGCGCCGCTGGTCTTTTTCACCGTCGTCATGGGCATCGCCTCGGCCGGTGATCTGAAGAAGGCCAGCCGCCTCGGGCTCGTGGCGCTCATCTACTTCGAGGTCGTCTCCACCGCCGCCCTGCTCCTCGGCCTGGTGGCCGCGAACCTCTTCGGCGTGGGCAAGGGCGCGGGGGACCTCGCCACGGGCGCCGACGCGTCCCAGGCGCCCCCGGCGGGGGAGGGCGAGCACGGGGTCACCGCCTTCCTCCGGGACATCGTTCCCGACAACTTCGTCGGCGCCTTCTCCTCCGGGCAGCTCCTGCAGGTCGTCGTCGTGGCCGTCCTGTTCGGAGTCGGCCTCCTGTCGCTCAAGCCGCACATACAGGACCGGATCAACTCAGGCCTCGACGTCGTCTCGGAAGCGTTCTTCGGCTTCGTCAACGTCGTCATGAAGCTCGCCCCGATCGGGGCCTTCGGCGCCATCGCGTACTCGGTGGGCACCAGCGGCGGCACGATGCTCCTGGCCCTGACCGAACTCGTCCTCCAGTACTGGCTGGTCGTCGCCGTGTTCGTCTTCGGCGTCCTGGGCCTCGTCTGTCTGATCGCCGGATTCAACATCTGGCGCATCCTGGCTTACGTACGCGTCGAGATGACGCTCGTCCTGGGTACCGCCTCCTCCGAAGCCGCGCTGCCCGGGCTGCTGAAGAAGCTGACCAGGGCCGGGTGTTCGAAGCAGAGCGTGGGCCTGATCGTGCCCACCGGCTACGCCTTCAACCTCGACGGCACCTCCCTCTACATGTCCATCTGCACCCTGTTCGTGGCCAACGCCTACGGCATCCCGATGGGCATCCCCGAACAGCTCGGCCTGCTGCTCATCATGCTGCTGACGTCCAAGGGCGCGGCCACCGTGTCCGGCGGGACCTTCGTCGTCTTCGCCTCCACCGTCGCCGCGACCGGCAACCTCCCGATCGAGGGCACGGCCGTGCTCTTCGGCGTCTACCGCTTCATGTCCATGGCCACCGCGTTCTGCAACACCTTCGGCAACGTGGTCGCCACCTTCGTCCTGGCCAAGTGGTGCAAGGAGATGGACGTCCACAAGGTGCGGCGCGCCCTGGCCGACCCGGACGCGTTCCTCGCCGAGTCCGAGTCCGAGTCCGAGTCCGAGCCCGACGGCACCACCCTCCCCGCGCCCTCCCGTACCAGCCCCACCACCGTGAGGTGAGACACCCCATGAGCAGCACCGTCTTCGATTCCCTGCTGTTCCGCGACATGTTCGGCACCCCGGCCATGCGCGAGATCTTCAGCGACACCGCCTACGTCGAGCGCATCATCGACACCGAGATCGCCCTCGCCCGCTCCCAGGCCAAAGTGGGCGTCATCCCCGCCGACGCCGCCGAGGACATAGCCGCCAGGGCCCGCTTCGACGGCCTGGACCTGGAGCGGCTGCGCACGGAGACGGAGATCGTCGGCTACCCGGTCCTCCCGGTCGTCCGGCAGGTGGCGGACCAGTGCGGCGACGCGGGCCGGTACCTCCACTGGGGTGCCACCACCCAGGACATCATGGACACCGCGGTGATGCTCCAGTGCAAGAGCGGCGTCGCGCTCCTCCAGGACCAGCTCGACCGCGTACGCCACGCCCTCCAGCAGCTCGCGGACGACCACGCGGAGACCGTCACCGCCGGACGCACCCACCTTCAGCACGCCCTCCCGGTCACCTTCGGCTACCGCTGCGCCGTATGGCTCTCCGCCCTGGACCGGCACGCCGAGCGCCTGGAACAGGCCCGTAGGCGCGCCCTGATGGTGCAGTTCGGCGGCGCGGCCGGCACCCTGGCCTCCCTCGGCCCGGGCCCGGAGGGCCTGGAGACCCGAGCCGTCCTGGCGGCCGAACTGGAGCTGCGCGACCCCGAGATCACCTGGCACGTCGCACGGGACGGACTCGTCGAACTCGTGGCGCTGTTCGCCGCGATCGGCGGCTCCCTGGGCAAGATCGCCTGGGACGTGATGATGATGTGCTCCTCCGAGTTCGGCGAAGTGGCGGAGCCCTTCGTCCCCGGACGGGGAGCCAGCTCGACCATGCCGCAGAAGCGCAATCCCATCTCCAGCGAGCTGATGTTCGCCGCCGCCAAATTGCTCCGCGACAAGTCCACGACCGTCCTCGACGCGATGATGCAGGACTTCGAACGCGCCACCGGCCCCTGGCACCTGGAGTGGGCGGCGGTGCCCGAGGCCTTCCTGCTCCTCTCCAGCTCCCTCCACCAGGCCGAGTTCATGCTCTGCGGACTGGAGGTGAACGTGGACCGGATGCGCCGGAACACCCACATCACCGGCGGGCTCATCGTCGCCGAAGCCGTCATGATGGACGTCGCGCCCGTCCTGGGCCGCCAGCGGGCGCACGACGTCGTCTACGAAGCCTGCCGCACCGCCATCGAAACCGGCACCACCCTGGAAGCCGAACTCCACGGCCACGCCGAGCTGGTGAAGCGACTCGGCGCCGAACGGATCAGCGAGCTGTGTGATCCCGCCCGATATCTGGGGAGCGCGACCACCATGGCCCGTGGTGTGGCCCGCACCCCTCGCGGCGGTACGCGGCCGTAGCGGCGAGGCCCCGACGGCCCGGGAGCACCCGTGGTGGATAGGGTTGGCCGTCGTGGAGATGCTGCATCTGCGATATTTCGTCGCCGTCGCCGAGGAACTGAATTTCACCGCCGCGGCCCGCAGACTGCACATGTCGGCCTCCCCGCTGAGCCGGCGGATCAAGGATCTTGAGCAGGAGACCGGGCATCAGCTGTTCGACCGCAGCACCCACCACGTCGTGCTCACCGCGGCCGGGGCCGCGCTGCTGCCGATCGCGAGGGACGTACTGGAGCAGGTCAACTCCATCCCGTGGCGGCTGGGCGAGGCGGCCCGGCCGCGGCGCAGCACCGTGTTCCTGGGGGTGCCCGCCGGTGTCCATCCCGAGCTGCGCGAACGCGTCAACACCCTCGCCGGGCGGGTCCGTGAGCGGTTCGAGCTCAAACGCTGGCCCGGCGCCACCGCCGATCTCGTCACCGCGGTACGCGAGGGCGGACTCGCGCTGACGCTGGCCCGACTCCCGGTCGCCGATCCGGCGCTGGAGCAGCTGACGGTGATGTCGGAACGGCTCGGCGCGGTCGTTCCGGCGGATCAGTTCGGCGGGCGCGAATCCATCGCGCTGGCCGAACTGACCGATCTCCCTTACGTCGCCTCTCCCGCGGAAATCACTCCCGCCTATTTCGATCAGCTCGACCGCCAATTGTCCGAACTCGGAGTCAAAAAACGCATCAAGCTCTCTCACACGGGTTTCGGGGGAGCAGTCGAAGTGGTTTCCTGCGGGCTGGCATTCTCTATTTCCATGCTCGACGCCAAAAGCCCCATGCAGGGCTACCGGATGGAGAACGTGGCCATCCTGCCCCTCGCGGATTTCCACCCCCGCCTGGACACCGCCCTGCTCTGGCACCGCGACCGTGCTCGCGGAGGCGATCTCGAAGAGCTCGTCAATACCGCCCGAGAGGTTTTCGGTGACCCACTGGATATGTGACGGAGGCTGAGACGGGAAACCTTCTCGGAAGGGTATGACCGCTGTGGTCATACCGTTGTTCGTCACAAGATCATTCCGTTTTCGTCCCTTCGTCACTAACGTCGATCGCAGAGCAGCGAAGCACAGTGCGAAAGGACGAACAATGACGGACTCCATCAGCACCACCACCGCCACCGGCCCGCTGGACGGTGTGCGCGTGATCGACCTCTCCACCGTGGTGATGGGTCCGTACGCCGCCCAGATCCTCGGCGACCTGGGCGCCGACGTGGTCAAGATCGAGTCCCCCGTCGACGCCGTGCGCACGGGCCACTACCGCACCACGCCCGGTATGACCCCGCTGAGCCTCAACGTCAACCGGAACAAGCGCAGCGTCACGCTCAACCTCAAGGACGCGACCGAGCACGCCCAGGCCCTCGAACTCATCGACACCGCGGACGTGCTGATCACCAATATGCGCCCGGACGCGCTCGGCCGCCTGGGCATGACCTACGACGACCTCGCCGGTCGCAACCCGAGCCTGGTCTACGCCCACGCCCAGGGCTTCCGCAGCGACTCCGACCGCGTCGGCGACGCCGCGTACGACGAGACCGTGCAGGCCGCCTCCGGCCTGGTCGACATCGCCGACCGCGCGCTGGGCGAGCCGGTGTACCTGCCGACGATCCTCGGCGACAAGGTCTCCTCGCTGACCATCGCCTACAGCGTGCTCGCCGCGCTGCTCCACCGGAGCAGGACCGGACAGGGCCAGCGGATCGAGATCCCCATGACGGACACGCTGATCGCGTTCAATCTGGTCGAGCACCTCGCCGGGCATGTGTACGAGCCCGCGCAGGGCCCCACCGGCTTCCCGCTGTCGATGGCGAAGGGCCACCGGGCGGTGCGCACCAAGGACGGTCTCGCGTGCGTGATCCCCTACCACCCGCGGAACTTCCGTGACTTCTTCGCCGCCGCCGACCGCCCCGACCTGGCCGCGGACCCGCGCGTCAACGGCGAAGCCATCGACAGTGCCGACCACGAGGCCCTGGCCGCGCTGATCGACGAGTGCGCCCCGCGGCTGACCACCGCCGAGTGGGCCGAGGTGTGCACCGAGCACAGCATCCCGATGGCACCGGTACTGGAGCTGGACCGCGCCCACGAAGACTCCTACGTCCGCGGCGGCCACCTGCTCGACACTGTCGAGCACCCGACCGAGGGCGCGATCCGCACCGTCGGCATCCCGGTGAAGTTCTCCGCCACGCCCGGCTCGATCCGCCGCCTGGCTCCGGTCCCGGGCCAGGACACCGCGGACGTTCTCGCCGAGCTCGCCACCCGCTGAGCCCACGGCTCACGGAAAGAAGCGGCGGACAGAGAGAAGGAACAAAGCCATGAGCACCTCCGAAGTGCGTACCGAACGCATCGGCCCGGCCCTGCTGATCACGATCGACCGCCCGCGGTCGCGCAACGCCGTGGACGCCGCGACCGCCGCCGGTCTGGCCGCCGCGCTGGACGAACTGGAGGCCGACCAAGGCCTCCGGGTGGGAGTCCTGACCGGCGCGGACGGCACCTTCAGCGCCGGTATGGACCTCAAGGCCGCCCTGCGGGGCGAGTCGCCCGAGATCGAGGGCCGCGGGTTCGGCGGCCTGACCGAGGCCGAGCTGACGAAGCCGCTGATCGCGGCGGTCGAGGGCTGGGCCATGGGCGGCGGCTTCGAGCTGGCGCTGAGCTGCGACCTGATCGTCGCCGCGGAGGACGCGGCGTTCGGCCTGCCCGAGGTCAAGCGCGGCCTGATCGCCGCGGGCGGCGGCGTGATCCGGCTGCCCCGGCGGATTCCGTACCACCTGGCGATGGAGCTCCTGCTGACCGGCGAACCGGTCAGCGGCCGCCGGGCCGCCGAGCTGGGCCTGGTCAACCGGGTCACGGACACGGGCGACGCCGCCGCCGTGGCGCTGCAGCTCGGCGAGCGGCTCGCGCTGAACGCCCCGCTCGCGCTGGCCGCCGTGAAGAAGACCGTGCGCGCCGCCGACGGTGTGCCCGAGGCCGACGCGTTCGCCGTACAGCGCGGCGAGATGGGCGCCCTGATGGCCTCGGCCGACGTCCGCGAGGGCATGACCGCCTTCGCCGAGCGCCGCGCCCCGCGCTGGACGGGCCGGTGAGATGAGGACCGAAGAGCCAGGAGCAGCCCGACAGGTGACGACACGTGAGCGAGATCCTCCTCAAGACGCGCGCCCTCAAGCGCGACGAGGTCGGGCCGCTGGTGAACGAGCACTGGGGCAAGGGCGAGTTCCGTGACGAGGTGGAGCGGGGCACCATCCGCCGCGACAGCCCGGCGGACAGTGCCCTCACACCTCAGGCCACGCTCCGGATGATCCGGCGGCCGGTCAGGGCAGGATCTCGACGTACCCGTCGGTTCCGTGCACGCGAATCCGCTGCCCGTCCCGGATCAGCCGGGTGGCCTGCTCCACGCCCACGACGGCAGGCAAGCCGTACTCCCGGGCGATCACCGCGCCATGGGTCATCTGGCCGCCCACCTCCGTCACCAGGCCCGTGATTCCCACGAACAGGGGCGACCAGCTGGGGTCCGTATGGGCCGTGACCAGGATGTCGCCCGCCTCCAGATCGGCCTCCGCCATGTCGAGGATGACGCGGGCCCGCCCCTCGACGGTCCCGGCGGAAACCGGCAGGCCGACCAGGGCACCTGTCGGCACGCCGTCGCGCCGGTACGCCCCGGTGACGGCCTCGCCATCCGAGGTGAGCACCCGGGGCGGTGTGAGCGCCTGGTACGACCGGAACGCGTCCTTGCGCCGCTGGACGAGCCCCCCTTCCACCTGGTGCGAGCGCACGACGTCGTGCAACTCCTGGAAGCTGAGGTAGAAGATGTCCTCCTTCTCGGGCAGCACGTCGGCCCGCACGAGGCGCTCGGCCTCCGCCAGCAAGGCCCGCTTGTAGACGAAGTAGCGGCTGACGATGTTGTACTTCGGGTACTCCCGGTACCCGACGAAGGCCCGGACCTGGTCGATCATCCGCTTGGTCTCGTCGGCTTTCCGGTCCCCGTCCGGCAGGACCCGCAAGCGCGACAACACCTCCTGTTCCTTCTTCCGCGCCTCCTGCCGCCCCTGCGCGAAGCGCCGTTCGGCGGCGCCCGGCTCGAAAATCCTGACGTTGTCGAGGATCACGGGCACGAGCGCGGTGGGGCGCTCGCGCCAGCGCGGCCTGGTGATGTCGATCTCGCCGACGCAGCGCATGCCGTACCGGTCGAGGTAGCCCTCGATGGCGTCGCGCGCTTCGGCCCCGCCCGCGACCTTCGCCAGCTCGTCCAGGAATCCCTCGTCCTCGACGCCCCGCAGGAACGCCACCACCTCCGGATGCGGGCGGATCACATCCGCGACGTCGAGCAGCGCCAGCCCCATCTCCGAGGTGATGTTGTCGGGGGCGGACAGCGTGAGCGTGTCAGCCGCGTTCTTCTCGCCCAGCCACTCCCGCAGTTTGTCGTTGAGCCACCAGGTGGCCTCCATCCCCGCCATGATCGCCTGAAAGTTCTGCGGGTCACCGAGGACTCGCTTGTGCTCGCCGAAGGCCTCCAGCAGGAAGTCGAACAGCGCCGGTCCGGTCTTCGTCCGGATGTCGCGCTCCAGGGCGGCGAGGGATGCCTGGCTGCGTTCGATCAGCCCGGTGACGATGGCCGGATCCGGCTCGACCGGGGCGGACGTGCCACGGGCGGGCGGCCCGCCGGGACTCGCGTCCGGGAGCGGGGGGACGAAGTCGTCGCGGTCGAGGATGGTCTCCAGCGCGTCCCTGACCAGCGGATCGCCCTTCTCCATGAGGTCCAGAAGAGTGGCGCGGCTCGCGGGCGAGGCCAGGCGTGGGGTGACGTCGACGAACAGCCTCCCACCGGCCTCGTGCATCGGCACCATGGCCGTCAGCTGCCACATGGAGAGCCCCAGGGGCTTCATGGGGTCGGTCATCATCTGCTGATGGCCGACGGAGACGTAGACGTGATTGTCCTGGTCGCCGGTCTCGGGGATGGGGAACAGCGTCGTGATCGGCCGACTCTGAACGATCTGGAAGTCATCGCCGGCCAGGCACCATTCGATGTCCTGTGGGCGGCCGAAGTGCGCCTCGATCCGCCGCCCGAGCCCTACCAGCCGCACGACCTGGGCGTCCGTCAGCGCCGGTTGCTCCTGCCGCCGCGGGTCGACCGCCACTTCCCGCGTACCGCCGGTCGGCAGGGCGTGGACGGCACGCTGTTTGGCGGCGATCGCCTTGGCGACGACTTCGCCGTGCCGCACCGTGAAGATGTCCGGGTTCACCAGGCCGGAGACCAGCGCCTCGCCGAGGCCGAAACCGGCGTCCACGGTGGCGACCTTCCGGTTGCCCGTGACGGGGTCGGCCGTGAACAGGATGCCGGCCGCCTCGGGGAAGACCATCCGCTGCACGACCACGGCCATGTGGACCGTCCGGTGGTCGATGCCGTTCCTCCGGCGGTAGGTCACGGCCCGCTCGGTGAACAGCGAGGCCCAGCACCGGCTGACGTGCCGGAGGATCTCTGCCGGCCCCACGATGTTCAGGTACGTGTCCTGCTGGCCTGCGAAGGAGGCCGTCGGCAGGTCCTCCGCCGTCGCGCTGGACCGGACGGCGAAGGCGGTCTGCTCGCCGAACGGGGCGAGCGCGCGGGTGATCGCCGCCGCGAGATCGTCCGGGATGGCGATCTCCTCGATGATCCGGCGGATCTGCGCGCTCAGCGTGCGGATCGCCTCCTGGTCCTCCAAGTTCAGCTGCGACAGCTGATCGAGCCGATCGTCGATCGACGGCGCTTGAGCCATGATCCGCCGGAAGGCGTCCGTCGTCACGCAGAAGCCACTCGGCACACGGATGCCGTCGATCCGTGACAGCCCGCCCAGGTGCGCGCCTTTGCCGCCGACGACCGCGACCCGCGTCTCGTCGAGCTCTTGAAGATTCCACACATACTGACCGATCACTGCTGCTACCTCCGGGGCTCGGCGGATGATTCTGCGCCCCGACCCGGGTCTTGCCGCAAGCCCCCCAGTGCGCTATAAGTTAAGAGTGGCAAGGAGACCTCTCTCCTTGCCTTTGCTTTGTGCCGTGGCCGTCCGCATCTCAGCGACGGGCCAGCGCCAGCACGCTCAGGCCGAACATCAAGACGCCCAAGGGAAGATGGACCGCCGGAACGTGTGCGATGCCGAGCGCGACCTGCACCGAGGCGAGTACGAGGAAACCTGACGCGTGCCGGACGGGCCGGGGCGAGCCGCCGCCCGGTTTCCACGCCAGCACCGCCGCGAGCACGTACAGCATCGACGCCCCGTACATCACACGGGCTCCGGCACTGTGCAGCGTCTCCCCGTAGGACGAGGTCAGCAGCAGTCCGGCGGAGACCGACTGAAGGAAGATGGTCAGGGTCTGCAGGGCGATCGCGATCCGCAGGAACGCGGAGCCGCGCTGGGGGCTCGCCGTCGCCGTCACCTCAGTGGCCATGTCACATTCCCCTTTTCCGCCGTCGGGCAGGCGATCGATTAAGGTCTCACCAGCCCGACGACGCGGGCCTGCGGAAGGTAAGGCGAGGGGGCGGCCGGAAGCATGGGGACTGTCGGGTCCGGCGCGGAGGGGATCGCGGGTGAGCGGCGCCAACTGATCAATGTGGCCTACCGGTTGCTCGGTTCGGTGACCGAGGCCGAGGATGCTGTACAGGACGCCTACGCGCGCTGGTACGGGCTGCCGCGAAGCCGACAGGAGGAGATCCTGTCTCCCGGCGCCTGGCTGACGACGGTGACCGGCCGCATCTGCCTGGACCTGCTCGGCTCGGCGCGGGCCCGCCGTGAACGCTACGTCGGCGCGTGGCTGCCCGAGCCGCTGCCCGACCGCACCGAGGGGGAGCGCGCGGGCGGCGCCGACCCCACCGGCCCCGCGGACCCCGCCGACCAGATCGTCCTGGACGAGTCGGTGGCCATGGCCTTCCTCGTCGTCCTGGAGTCGATGACGCCCGCCGAGCGGGTGGCGTTCGTCCTGCACGACGTCTTCCGGTACCCGTTCGCCGAGATCGCCGACGTCCTCGGCCGAACCCCTGCGGCCTGCAAACAGCTGGCGGCCTCCGCCCGGCGGCGGGTGAGCGCCACACGCGCTCCGGCGACGGTGACGGCGGTGTCGGCGACCGGCCGGGGCGATGTGGTGAGGCACGTCAAAGAGGCATGGGAGACCAAGGACATCGCAGCCCTCGTCGGTCTCCTCGACCCTGCCGCCGTGATGACCGCCGACGGCGGTGGCATGGTCGGCACCGCCCTGCGCCCGGTCGAGGGCGGCGTGCGCATCGCCCGGTACATGGTCGCCATCGCCGACAAGGCTCCGGGGCTCGAACTCCTGGAGCGCTCGGTCAACGGTATGCCGGGCCTGGTGGCCCGGCGTGCCGGTGTCGTCATGACCGTAGCCTCGTTCGAGGTCTCCGATGGGCGCGTCAACCGGATCTGGGTGGTTCGCAACCCGGAGAAGCTGCGGCCGTGGGCGCGGGAGGGCTGACCGGCCCGCGCCCCGGAGCCGCTCGCCGTATCCCTCGCGCGGGGAAGATCCCTCGCGCGGGGAAGGCGAAGCCGACGGGCGGTCAGCGGCCGTGGTGGTGCATGACGTGCTTGGTGCGCGAGTAGTCGTCCAGTGCGTAGACCGACAGGTCCCGGCCGTAGCCGGAGCCCTTGAATCCGCCCCAGGGGACCTCGGCGGCCAGCACGAGATGTGAGTTGACCCAGACCGTTCCGCTGTCGAGGCGCGCGGGGATGTCGTGGCCGCGGCGGGCGTTCTCCGTCCACACCGATGCCGACAGGCCCAGGGGGACGTCGTTGGCGCGCCGTACCGCCTCCTCCTCGTCGGCGAAGGTCTCGACCGTGACCACAGGGCCGAAGATCTCCTGACGGGTGGCTTCCGCTCCTTCGGGGAGGTCGACCAGCACGGTCGGGGCGATGAAGTAGCCGGGTCCGTCGAGGGCCGCGCCTCCGGTCGCGGCTCGGGCGCCTTCGTTCCTGGCGCGTTCCACGTATCCGGTGACGCGGTCGAAGTGGGCCTTCGAGACCATGGGGCCGACCTCGACATCCTCGCCGGAGCGCGGGTCACCGACGACCAACGACCGTACCTCGTCGACGAGTTGCCCGATGAACCGGTCGGCTACCGATTCGTGGACGAGTATGCGGCAGGCGGCCCCGCACTCCTGGCCCGAGTTCCAGAACCCGGCTCCCTTCAGGGCCGACGCGGCGGCCGCGAGATCGGCGTCCTCGAAGACCAGAACCGGGGCCTTGCCGCCGAGTTCGAGGTGGACACGTTTGAGGGTGTCCGCGGCCGCCCGGGCCACCGCGCGACCGCTGGCGACCGAACCGGTCAGGGCGATCATGTCGACGTCCGGGTGTTCGGCGAGCCGGGCACCGGTCTCCGGGCCGTGGCCGTTCACCACGTTCACCACGCCGGGCGGCAGGAGATCGGCGACGAGTTCGGCGAACTTCAGCGTGGTCAGCGGGGTCTGCTCGGACGGCTTGATGACCAGGGTGTTGCCCGCGGCGAGAATGGGCGCGATCTTCCAGGCCGCCATGAGCAAGGGATAGTTCCACGGGGTGATCACGCCGATGACCCCGAGCGGTTCACGGAGAATGACCGACAGGTGGTCCTCGACGTAGTCCCCGGCGGCCATGGACGTGTTCGCACGCAGCGCACCGGCCATGAAGCGGAAGGTGTCGATGGTCATGCCGATGTCGTCCTGTGACACCGCGAGCGGTTTGCCGGTGTTCGCCGACTCCAGCCTGACCAGGAGGTCGGTGTTCTCGGCGAGCCGGTCGGCGATGGCGTGCAGCACCTCCGAGCGGTCCTTGGGGACCAGCCGCGCCCACCGGCCCTTCGCCCCCGCCGCGGCGGCCACCGCTCGGTCGATGTCCCCGGCGGTTCCCTCGGGAATCCGGGCGATGACGTTTTCCGTGCTCGGGTCGATCACATCGATGACACGCCCGGGAGAGCCGTCGGGCGAGGTCCCCTCGGGGAACGTTCCGTCGATGAAATGGCGGGCCGGAGGGAGATCGGCCGCGGAGATCAGAGGCTGGGCGTCCGCTGCGCGCCGGACGGTGACCGTCGTCGGAGTGGCGGCGTCAGTGGTCATGATCGGTGGCTCCCTGAGTGATGGCCTGAGTGGTGGCCTGAGCGGTGATGGGAAGGCGCCGGGGTGCGCCGAGGTACGTCACACGGGCCGTCGCGGACCCTCCTCGACCAGGGAGGAGATCGTGGCGGTCGTGGCGGCGTCGAGACCGAGCAGCGGCTCGCGGGGCTCTCCGACGGGGAACCCGGCCGCGTTCAGGGCGGCCTTGACGGCCGGGATGAACGGAGCGGACATGATGGCGTCCATCAGCGGGTAGATCCGCGCCCATTCGGCCCGTGCCCGCCCGAGTTCGCCGTCGCGCACCGCGCGGTGGACCGAGACGAGCTCGGCGGGGATCACGTTCGCGGTCCCGGCCATGACACCGGCGGCGCCCTCGGAGATCGCCTGCAGAAGGAGACTGTCCCAGCCGATGAAGGTGGAGATGACGTCGCCGTAGCGGTGGATCAGCTGCCCGGCCTGGGCCATGTCGCCGCTGGTGTCCTTGATGTACTGGATGTTCTCGACCTCGCGGGCGAGCTGTCCGACGATCTCCGGCGAGAGGGGGACACCGGTGGCCGCGGGCAGGTTGTAGAGCATGACCGGGATGTCCACGGCGTCGGCCACGGTGCGCAGATAGCGCAGCGTCTCGTCGAGCGTGAGCGGCTCGTAGTACGGGGCGACCACCATCAGCACCGAGGCTCCGGCGGCTTCCGCGTGGCGGGACAGCGCGACCGCTTCCTTCGTGCTCAGCGCACCGGTCTGGGCGATGACCGGCACACGTCCGGCCGCCTGGTCGACGACGGTCTCGACCACCTGGCGCCGTTCCGCGCCGTTCATGGCCGCGAACTCACCGGTGGATCCACAGGCGACGACGCCGTCGACTCCGCCGTCGACGCTGCGGTCGACCAGGCGGCGCAGGGTCTTCTCGTCGAGCTGCCCGTCCGCCGCGAACGGCGAGGCAAGGGCGGTCAGGACACCGCTCAGCTGTGACGACATGCGTGATTCTCCTCGGATGAAGCTGGGTGCGGGCATCGGTGCGGAAGGCATCGGTTGAGAGGCCATCGGTTGAGAGGCCATCGGTTCAGCAGACGGCGGTTCAGCAGACGGCGGGCGAGGGCGCCGGGCCGTGCGGGGTGGCCTGCCGGTCGGTGGCCAGCAGGCTCTGGGCCTCCTGCGCGGCGGACAGGCCGGTCTGGATCGCGGTCTCGGTGTAGAGGGTGCCGAGGTAGTCCCCGGCCAGGAGGACCCGGCCGCTGCGGCGGGTCAGCGTCGGCTGGAGCTTTCCGCGGCCGGGGAAGCAGTAGGGCGAGCCGGTGGGCCAGCGCTGCACCTCGGCTTCCACGACGTGATCGGCGAAGCCCGGCAGGATCTGGCCGAGGTCGTCGAGGTAGGTCCGGCGGATCTCGTCGTCGTCGCGTTCGAGGAGCTCGCGCGCCAGACTGCCCGGCGAGAAAGCCATGATGCTGCTGCCGGGCCGTCGCTCGGGCTCCAGTCCGCGGGCGATGTTCGACATGTTCAGCAGGACGTTGAAGGATCGCTTCGGCGTCGCGATGGCGTACGCGTCGTCCCACACCTGACGCCCGGTCTCGTCGGTGAGGAACGCCGCGCTCACATACGGGCCGTAGACAACCTTCGACAGGGCCTCCCGGACGTCGCGGTCGAGGTCGACCGCGATCCGGTGGCTGACGGTCGCGGGGGTGGCCAGGACCACGCAGCGCGCCTCGACCTCCCGCTCGGCTCCGTCCTGCCGGTAACGGACCACGACCGAGCCGTTCTTCTGAACGATCTCGTCGACGGTCGCGTTCAGCCGCACCCGGTCCGACAGGGCCGCGGCGATGCCCTCGGTGAGGGTGGACGGGCCGCCGAGGATGCTCTGCGAGAGACCGGCACCGATGTTCCACACCAGGCTGAAGTAGCCGACGCCCGCGCCCGCCGACAACTGGTCGATGTCGGCGGAGGAGCGGGTCACCGTGGGCTTGAACAGCGCCTCGGCGTCCTCCGGCAGATCTCCGATGAAGTCCTTGAAGGAACGGTCGTTCATGAAGTCGTAGACCCGCTGCTGCCGGGCGGCCTCGTCCTCGCCGGGCCGCACTTGGACGATCCGTGCGTAGGCGGCGACGGCGAGCGCCACCTTGGCACCGGCCTTCACCATCCCGGCGCGGGCGGACCACGGCATGGGAATCCGGAACGGATAGCTCTCCACCCGGCCGCTCAGCAGAAGCTTGCCGTTCATGGCCAGTCCGGCCAGCGAGCCCGTCACCGGTGTCGAGTCGACGCCGGTGTCGCGGAGGAGCCACGCCGTGGAGGAGTTTCCACCGGCGTAGACGTGTCCGCCCCAGTTGAGCCAGTACGGACCGCGGCGCTCCGATCGGATGCGTCCGCCGACCCGTCCCTCCGACTCCAGAAGGAGCGTGTCCCAGTGCCGCAGTCGCCAGCCCGCGGCCAGTCCCGCGATGCCGCCTCCGACGATCACTACGTCCTTCATCGATACCCTCCTGCACCCATAGG
Source organism: Streptomyces sp. NPDC005962 (assembly GCF_040629205.1). NCBI lineage: Bacteria > Bacillati > Actinomycetota > Actinomycetes > Kitasatosporales > Streptomycetaceae > Streptomyces > Streptomyces sp. NPDC005962. Next base: position 31,427 of record NZ_JBEXVE010000038.1, read on the forward strand.
GGATTCGCGGCTGGAGAATTGCGGCGGTCAGACACCGGCCGGGCGCCCGGCGGGCTCGGCGGCCCGGGGGTGCAGCGCGGCGGCTTCGTGCAGGGCCATGCCCCGTGTCTCGGGCGCCCACAGGACGGATACAAGGGCGCCGAGAAGGCTGATCGCGGCGGCGGCGATCATGGTGCCGCCGATGCCCCAGCTGGTCAGGGCCAGCGGGACGAGATAGGTGCCGACGGCGGCGCCGATACGGCTGACGGAGGAGGCCAGCCCGACGGCGGAGCCGCGTACCTCCGTCGGGAACAGTTCGTTCGGGTAGATCCACTGAAGGATCTGAGTGCCGCCGATGATGATCGCGTACAGCGCGAACAGGGTCATGATCACGGCCGACGGCGCGTGGGGGAAGATGCCGAGCAGCAGCAGGGCCAGGCCCGACCAGACGAAACTGTGGATGACCAGCGGGCGCCGGCCCATACGGTTCACCCCGAGCAGTGCCACCACACAGCCGAGGAGGAACATGACGGTGATCAGCGCCTCCCCGATATTGGCGAGGCCGCCCTTGAGCTGCAGCGCGTCCAGGATCTTCGGCCCGAAGGCGTAGATGGCGAACAGCGGGACGACGGAACAGGTCCAGAAGACGGAGATGTACAGCATCCGTCCGCCGTAACCGGAGCGCATGATCGCCATGACGTCGACGTTCTCGTGATCCTCCGTCGGCAGGTCGGCGACCGTCGCGTCGGGACCGTAGACCTGCTTGAGGACGGCCTCGGCCCTGTCGGTGTGGCCCTTGTTCGCCAGCCAGCGCGGGGACTCGGGCGTGCCATGACGCAGCAGCACGATGATCGTGGCGGGCAGGGTGGCGCTGGCGAGCATCCACCGCCACCCGTCGTCGCCGACCGACAGCAGGATCTCGCCGACGATGTACGCGGTGGCGGCGCCCACGAACCACATGACGACCAGGCCGCCGAGCAGCGGCCCCCGGTAACGGCGCGGCGTGAACTCGGCCAGCAGGGAGGTGGCGATGGGGTAGTCGGCGCCGACCGCCATGCCGATCAGCAGGCGCAGGATGAACAGCCACACCGGATCGGTGGCCCAGAACTGGGCCACCGAGCAGACGATGATGGCGATCAGGTCGATGGTGTACAGGAGCTGCCGGCCGAACTTGTCGGTCAGGAAGCCGCCCGCGAAGGCGCCGAGGAAGATGCCGATGAGCGCCGAGGCGCCGATGAGGCCCTGGGCGGAGTCGGACAGATCCAGCTGCGGCGTGATCTGCACCATGGCGACGCCGATGATGCTCAGGATGTAGCCATCGAGGAACGGGCCCCCGGAGGAGTACAGCGCCAGTTTCTTGTGGAAGCTCGTCAGTGGCGCTTCGTCCACTCTGCTTCCTGCGTTCGCGGTCATCACTGCCTCCGGGAGCGGTACCCGGACGTGCCCTGGAGGGGCCGTCCGGTCCAGGTCGGGGTCGATGTCGTCGGCGGCCGCCGGATGGCAACGAAGTATGTGAACGCCGCGAGCGGCCAACAATGGCCGCGGCATCACACCCGGCGCCGGGGTACATCCGAATCAGAAGTTCGGCTACGGTTGCCGCCATGGTCGGCCGTCCCCGCAACGCCGTGGTTCTCACCGAGGACGAACGGGCCGCACTGACGGCATGGACCCGCAGCCGCAGCTGCTCACAGGCCCGGGCGCTGCGCGCGCGGATCGTGCTGGCCTGCGAGGACGAGCCCACCAACACCGGTGTGGCCGACCGCCTCGGCATCTCCCGCGACATGGTCGGCAAGTGGCGCGCCCGCTTCCTCGCCGAACGGCTGGCGGGCCTCGACGAGCACCCCCGACCGGGGCGGCCTCCCGCGGCGGACGACGACACCGTGGCCCATGTCCTCGTCCGCACCCTCACCCCACCACCGCCCGGTGCCGGGCAGGCCTGGTCGACCCGCTCCCTGGCCGCCGAGACCGGTCTGAGCCAGAGCACGGTGAGCCGCATCTGGCGGGCCTGCCGGGTCCAGCCGGGGGCGGGTACCGCTCCCGGGCCGCGCCGGGCGTGGTCCCTGCCGGAGCGCGCCGAGGAGGTCGTCGGTCTGTTCATCGCGCCACCGGTGTGCGTGCTCGCCGTGGCGGCCCGGCCGGGGCGGGGCGGAGCCGTGCGCACCTGCGCGGGCCGGTTGTTCGGCCAGGAGCGGGAGGCGCCCCACGTCCTGGCTGTGGCCTCCGCCTTCGCCGCGCTCCGGGGCGGGCGGCACCCGCGGGACACGGCCCGGACGGACCACCCCGCCCTGCGTACGTTCCTGGAGCAGGCGGGGGTGGCGGCCGATACCGGGGGAGTGGTGCACCTCCTGGCACACGGCGTCACCGCGGAATGCCACTCCGGGTGCCAGGACGTGTCCCCGCGGCTGCGCTGGCACCACGTACCCGGCCCGGCGGAGTGGACCGACGAGACCCGGCGCCTCCTCGCCACAGATGCCCGGCCCGCTCATGAGACCGCCCCCGAGACGGCTCCCGAGCCCGCCCCCGATGCGCACCGCCTCCGTGACGCGCTGCTGACCTGGTCCACCACCTGGACCCCGTCCGCGGCCCCCTTCACCCGGGTCGCCGCCCCGCGTCCGGTGTACGACACCCCGTCCATCTGCGGCTCCGGCAACGACTCGAACGCCCGGGACGTGTGCGCGCCCGGCCACGCCGACGTCCCCACGGCGACCAGGTTCACATCCCCCGACGAGCCGCCCGGCGCACCGCTCACGACCGATCCCGTGGTCGGTCTGTTGCGCGAAGCCCTCCTCGCCGGGCCCCTCCGCCCCGGCGACCGGGTCCGGGAGACGCCGCTCGGCAGCCGCCTCGGCCTCTCGCGCCGGGCCGTCCGCGCGGGGCTGCGGGCGCTGGCCGAGGAGGGCATGCTCGACCTGCTCCCGGGCGGCGCGACCGCCGTCCCCGCCGTCACGGCGAAGGACGTCCTGGACCTCTACGCCCTGCGCGCCAGCCTGGGCGCGCTGCTCATCCGGCGGGTGGCGATGCTCGGGCGCGAGCAGCTCGCCCCGGCATCGGCGGCCCTGGCGGAGGTCCGCGCCGCCGCCCGCGACGGCGATCACGCCCGGGTCCGGGAAGTCGACCTGTGGTTTCAGGACGCCCTCGCCCGCACCGCGGACCTGCCACAGGCAGCCCAGACCTTCGAACGCCTCACGGCCCGTCTGCGCATGTTCGTCACGGTGCTGGACATGGACTACAGCCAGGCGTGCGACACCATCACCGACGAGGACACCGCCGTCTACGAGGCGTTGCGCGACGCCGACGGGAACGAGGCGGCCCGCCTGTGGCGGGTCAAGATCGAACGCTGCGTCCGCTTCATGATCGCCCAGCTCCCCGAGGACGACGCGGCCCCGCATCTGTGGACCACCCTGGCGGGCAGGCCCCGCACCCGCCCGGACGATTCACCCTGACGCGCAGCGGCGCCTTGGGCCCTCGGACCGCATCTCGGGCCGCACGCCGGACGCCGTCTCAGATCGCGGCGCGAATGGCCCGTTCGAAGCCCTCGACGTGATCGCGGGCGAGCTGTGCCGCCTTCTCGGAATCACCGGCGACGACTGCCTCGATCAGCGGTCCGTGCTCCTCGACATGACCGGCCATGTCCGACAGCCGGTCGATGAACAGACACCAGATGCGGGTGGCCAGGTTGTCGTGGCGGACGAGCGTGTCCTCCAGGTACGGGTTGTGGGTGGCGGCGTAGATGGCGCGGTGGACCCGCAGGTCCAGGCGCATGAGGTCGCCGGCTTCCCGCCCACCGGAATCCACGCCCGCCAGCTCCCGTAGGGCGGCCGTCAGCGCCGCACGGTCCGTGGCCGTGGCGCGGCGCGCGGCCTGGGCGGCGGCCAGCGGCTCCAGCTCCTGGCGCACCTCGGAGATATGGGCCAGGTCGGTGATGTTCACATCGGTGGCGAAGGTGCCGCGCCGGGGGTAGGTCGCGATCAGCCGCTCGTACTGGAGCCGCTTGAGCGCCTCGCGCACGGGTGTCCGTCCGACGCCGAGGGACTGTGCCAGCTGGTCCTCGTTGATCGGCGCGCCGGGGCGGATTTCGAGCATGACGAGGCGGTCGCGGATGGCGCGGTAGGCGCGCTCGGCGAGGGACAGCTCCTCGTCCCTCGGCTCGGTCGCCACGTGCTGCATGGAAGAAGCCCCCTTGACCTGTCCGGCGAGCTCCCATACCTTACCGCAGAGGCTGATATATCAGTTGCCCATTAGTTGGCTCTCAGGATGGTGCACAGATGGCAACGAACCCGTCGATCACCACGGTCACCGCCCCCACCTCCCACCCCTCCCCGCTTTCTCTCCCGCTCCGCGAACTCGACCCCGACGTCGCCGCCGCGGTGGACGCCGAGCTGCACCGCCAGCAGTCGACCCTGGAGATGATCGCCTCGGAGAACTTCGCTCCGGCCGCGGTCATGGAGGCCCAGGGCTCGGTCCTGACCAACAAATACGCCGAGGGCTATCCCGGCCGCCGCTACTACGGCGGCTGCGAGCACATCGACGTGGTCGAGAAGCTGGCCATCGCCCGGGTGAAGCAACTCTTCGGCGCGGAGGCCGCCAACGTCCAGCCGCACTCGGGCGCCCAGGCCAACGCGGCCGCGATGTTCGCGCTGCTGAATCCCGGCGACACCATCCTCGGGCTCGACCTGGCGCACGGTGGCCATCTGACCCACGGCATGCGCCTCAACTACTCCGGCAAGCTGTACAACGTCGTGCCGTACCACGTGCGCGAGTCCGACATGCGCGTCGACATGGACGAGGTCGAGCAGCTCGCCCTCGCACACCGCCCGAAGATGATCGTCGCCGGGTGGTCGGCCTATCCCCGGCGGCTGGACTTCGCCGCGTTCCGGCGCATCGCCGACGCGGTGGGCGCGTATCTGCTGGTGGACATGGCGCACTTCGCCGGTCTGGTGGCCGCGGGCCTCCATCCGAGCCCGGTGCCGTACGCCGACGTCGTGACGACCACCACGCACAAGACCCTCGGCGGCCCGCGCGGCGGTGTGATCCTCAGCCGCGCCGACCTGGCGAAGAAAATCAACTCCGCGGTCTTCCCCGGCCAGCAGGGCGGACCGCTGGAACACGTCATCGCGGCGAAGGCGGTGGCCTTCAAGGTGGCGGCGGGCGAGGAGTTCACCGAACGCCAGCGGCGCACCCTGGCCGGTGCCCGCATCCTCGCCGGGCGGCTGCTGGCCGACGATGTGGCCGAGGCCGGGATCACGGTGCTGACCGGTGGCACCGAAGTCCATCTCGTCCTCGTGGACCTGCGCGGCTCCGCGCTCGACGGGCAGCAGGCCGAGGACCGGCTGCACCGCATCGGTATCACCGTCAACCGCAACGCGGTGCCGTTCGACCCGCGCCCGCCGATGGTCTCCTCGGGGTTGCGGATCGGCACCCCGGCCCTGGCCGCCCGGGGCTTCGGCGAGACGGAGTTCCGGGAGGTCGCGGACATCATCGCCCAGGCCCTGAAGGTCGACCGGTTCGGCGACGCGAGCGCGGGCCCGCTGCGCGACCGGGTCGAAAAGCTTGCCGGTGCGTTCCCCCTCTACCCCCACCTGAACACCTCCAGCTGAACGGAGACGCGGCATGACCACCCAGCCGCTGCCGGAGCACCCGGACTTCCTCTGGCGCAACCCCGAGCCGCGCTCCTCATACGACGTCGTCATCGTCGGCGCGGGCGGCCACGGCCTGGCCACCGCCTACTACCTCGCCAAGAACCACGGCATCACCAACGTGGCCGTCCTGGAGAAGGGCTGGCTGGCCGGCGGCAATATGGCACGCAACACCACGATCATCCGCTCCAACTACCTGCTGGACGAGAGCTCGGCGATGTACGAGCACGCGCTGGGGCTGTGGGAACGGCTCCCGGAGGAGCTGGGCTACGACTTCCTGTTCAGCCAGCGAGGCGTCCTCAACCTCGCGCACACCTTGCAGGACGTCCGCGAGGGCGTGCGCCGGGTGAGCGCCAACCGTCTCAACGGAGTCGACGCCGAGTGGCTCGAACCCGACGAGGTCGCCGAGGTCTGCCCCATCCTCAACGTCTCGCCCCGCACCCGGTATCCGGTCCTCGGCGCCACCTTCCAGCCGCGGGCCGGTATCGCCAAGCACGACCACGTCGCCTGGGCGCTGGCCCGGCGGGCCGACGAGCTGGGCGTGGATCTGATCCAGGGGTGCGAGGTCACCGGCTTCGTCAAGGACGGCGACCGGGTCGTGGGCGTGGAGACCAGCCGCGGCCGTATCCTCGCGGGCCGGGTCGGCCTCGCGGCCGCCGGGCACAGCAGCGTCCTGGCCGAGCTGGCCGGATTCCGGCTGCCGGTGCAGTCTCACCCCCTCCAGGCGCTGGTCTCCGAGCTGCACGAGCCGGTGCACCCCACCGTGGTGATGTCGAACCATGTGCACGTCTACGTCTCCCAGGCGCACAAGGGCGAGCTGGTGATGGGTGCGGGCGTCGACGCGTACAACGGCTACGGGCAGCGCGGCTCGTTCCATGTGATCGAGCAGCAGATGGCCGCCGCGGTGGAGCTGTTCCCCGTCTTCGCCCGTGCGCACGTACTGCGGACCTGGGGCGGCATCGTCGACGTCACCCCGGACGCCTCCCCGGTCATCGGCGCCACCCCGATCGAGAACCTCTACGTCAACTGCGGCTGGGGCACCGGCGGATTCAAGGCCACTCCGGCCGCCGGCCTGACCTTCGCGCACACCATCGCCACGGGCGAACCGCATCCGCTGAACGCCCCCTTCGCCCTCGAACGCTTCACGACGGGCGCACTGATCGACGAACACGGCGCCGCGGCCGTGGCGCACTGAGGAGAACACCGTGCTGCTGATCACCTGCCCATGGTGCGGTCCTCGCGACGAGGCCGAATACCACTACGGGGGACAGGCCCATGTCCCCTACCCCGGAAACACCGCGGACCTCACCGACGAGCAGTGGGCCGGGTACGTCTTCTACCGCGACAACCCCAAGGGGCCCTTCGCCGAGCGGTGGATGCACGGCACCGGCTGCCGCCGCTGGTTCAACGTCCTGCGTGACACCGCGAGTTACCAGATGCTGGCCGCCTACCGGCTCGACGAGCCCCGCCCCGAACTGCCCCAGGCCGGAGGGAACCGATGACCGACCAGCCATTCCGGCTCCCGGGCGGAGGCCGCGTCGACCGCGGCACCGTGCTGCGGTTCACCGTCGACGGCCGGGAGATGACCGGGCACCCCGGAGACACCGTCGCCTCGGCGATGCTGGCGAACGGGCTCGTGGAGGTCGCTCCGTCGCTCTACCGCGGCCGCCCGCGCGGCATCGCCGCCGCGGGCGCCGAGGAGCCCAACGCCCTGGTGCGGATCGACGGGCCGTGCGCGGAGGGCATGCTGCCCGCGACGACGGCGGAGCTGTACGACGGCCTGTCCGCCACCACGCTGTCCGGGATGGGCCGCCTCGACCCGGCCGCCGACCCCGCCGTCTACGACAAGAAGTACGTCCACACCGATGTCCTCGTTGTCGGCGCCGGGCCTGCCGGGCTCAGCGCCGCCACCGCCGCCGCGGGCTCCGGCGCCCGCGTGATCCTCCTCGACGAGCAGCCCGAGCCGGGCGGTTCGCTGCTCTCCGGGGGGCGGGCCGACCTCGCGTGGGTCGCCGACGCCCACGCGGCACTCGACGCCGCCCCCGAGGCCGTCGTCCTGCTGCGCACCACGGCGTTCGGCAGCTACGACGACAACTACGTCCTGGCCCTGCAGCGCCGCACCGACCACCTCGGCGCCGACGCCCCCGACCCGTCCGAAGGCGTCTCGCGCCAGCGGGTGTGGCACATCCGGGCCCGCCAGGTGGTCCTGGCGACCGGCGCCCACGAGCGTCCGCTGGTCTTCGCCGGAAACGACCGCCCCGGGGTGATGCTCGCCTCGGCCGTGCGCTCGTACGTCAACCGGTACGCCGTGACCCCGGGCTCGCGGGCCGTGGTGAGCACCACCAACGACAGCGCCTACGCCACGGTCGAGGATCTGCACGCCGTCGGCATCGACATCGCCGCGGTGGTGGACGCCCGTCCCGAGCTGTCCCGGCGGGCCGCCGAGGTGGCCGTGGCGACCGGCGTGCGGGTGCTGACGGGCAGCGCGGTGGTCGCCACCGCGGGCGGGAGCCGCCTCACCGGCGTCACCGTCCTGCCCCTCGACGACCACGGGCAACTCACCGGTGACCCCGAGTCGTTCGACTGCGACCTGCTGGCCGTCTCGGGTGGCTGGAGCCCGGTGGTGCACCTGCACAGCCAGCGCCAGGGCAGGCTGCGCTGGGACGAGGACCTGGCCGCCTTCGTGCCCGACGGCACCGTACGGGACCAGCGGGTCGTCGGCGCGGCCCGTGGGACGTACGGCCTCGACGGCGCTCTGGCCGAAGGGGCGCGGGCCGGTGCGCGGGCCGCGACGGACGCCGGATTCCCGGTCCCCGTGCCGCCGTCCGACGAGGCGCGGTCCGACCAGGCGCGGTCCGAAACCGGGCCCGTTCGCGCACTGTGGCTCGTCCCCGCACCCGGGGGCGAACCCGGCACCTGGGACACCCACTTCGTCGACCTGCAGCGCGATGTGACGGTCGCCGACGTCCGGCGGTCGGTCGGCGCCGGTATGCGCGGGGTCGAACACGTCAAGCGCTACACCTCGCTCGGCACGGCGAACGACCAGGGCAAGACGTCCGGCGTCAACGCGATCGGTGTGATCGCCGAGGCCCTCGGCTCGGACGCGTCACCCGGTGAGATCGGCACCACGGCCTACCGGGCGCCGTACACGCCGGTGGGCTTCGCCGCCCTGGCCGGACGTGAGCGCGGCGAGCTGTTCGACCCGGAGCGCACCACGTCCGTCCACGGCTGGCACGTCGCGCACGGGGCGGTGTTCGAGGACGTCGGGCAGTGGAAGCGCCCCCGGTACTACCCCCGGCCCGGTGAGGACATGGACGCGGCCGTGGACCGCGAGTGCCGCGCCGCCCGCGAGGGCGTGGCGTTCATGGACGCCACCACCCTCGGCAAGATCGAGATCTGGGGCGCGGACGCGGGCGAGTTCCTGGGCCGCGTCTACACCAACGGCTTCAAGAAGCTGAAGCCCGGCATGGCCCGCTACGGCGTGATGTGCGGGCCCGACGGGATGATCTTCGACGACGGCGTCACGCTGCGCCTGGACGAGAACCGCTACTTCATGACCACCACGACCGGCGGCGCCGCCGGGGTCCTGGACTGGCTGGAGGAGTGGCTGCAGACCGAGTGGCCGGGACTCGACGTCCACTGCACCTCGGTGACCGAGCAGTGGACGACGATCGCCGTCGTCGGCCCCCGTTCCCGCCAGGTTCTCGCCCAACTCGCCCCCGACCTCGACCTGTCCGCCGAGGCGTTCCCCTTCATGGCCTTCCGCGAGACCACCCTGGCCTCCGGTGTCCCCGCCCGCGTCTGCCGGATCTCCTTCTCCGGCGAACTCGCCTACGAGATCAACGTCTCCGCGTGGTACGGCCGGGCCGTCTGGGAGCAGGTGTACGAGGCCGGGCTGCCGCACGGCATCACCCCGTACGGCACCGAGACCATGCACGTCCTGCGGGCCGAGAAGGGCTACATCATCGTCGGCCAGGACACCGACGGGACGGTCACTCCGCAGGACGCGGGCATGTCCTGGGTGGTCTCCAAGCAGAAGGACTTCGTCGGAAAGCGGTCCTACGCCCGCCCGGACACCTCACGCACCGACCGCAAGCAGCTGGTCGGCCTGCTGCCGAGCGACGGCAGGACCCGGCTGCCCGAGGGCGCCCAGCTCGTCGCGCCGGACGTCCCCTTGGACACGGTGCCCGTGCCGATGCTCGGCCACGTCACCTCCAGCTACCACAGCCCGGCCCTCGGCCGCCCCTTCGCCCTCGCCCTCGTCGCCGACGGGCGGGCCAGGATCGGGCAGACCCTGCTCGCCCCGGTGGGCGAGGAACTGGTGCCCGTCCTGGTGGCCGACACCGTCCTGTACGACCCCGAAGGGACCAAGCGCGATGGCTGAACCGACGATCGACGCGGGCGCGGGCCCGGTGGCATTGCGCACCAGCCCGCTGGCCCACTGGGAGGAGCGGATGCGCGCCGCCGCCGTCACCGGCGCCCGTGGCGTGGCATTGGCCGAGTGGCCGTTCCTCACCATGGTGAACCTGCGTGTCGACCCCGCTTCGGAGGCGGCCGACCGCATCGGCAAGACCCTGGGGGCGCCGCTCCCGAGGCAGTGCGGCCACACCATGGCCTCCGGCCCCCACACGGTCCTCTGGCTCGGCCCCGACGAGTGGCTCGTGGTGTCCCCGGCCTCCCCGGCCTCCCCGGCCGACGGGCCCGCCGTGGCCGCCGAGTTGCGGGAGGCACTCGCGGGAGACCCCGGATCGGTGGTGGACGTCTCGGCGAACCGCACCACGCTGGAGCTGAGCGGCCCGGCCGCCCGGCAGGTGCTGGAGAAGGGCTGCCCCCTGGACCTGCACCCCCGGGCCTTCGGCTCCGGCCGGGCGGTGTCGACCACGGTGGGGCCGGTCGCGGTGCTGCTCTGGCAGGCCGACGACGCGCCGACGTACCGGCTCCTCCCACGGTCCTCGTTCGCCGATTACCTGGCGCGCTGGCTCATCGACGCGATGAGCGAATACCGCGGCCCGGAGCTGCCGTAGGCGGCACGGCGGTTCCGGCGTCGATCGCCGCCGATCGCCCGGAGATGCGGTCACATCCTGACCGCATCTCCTGCGATCGTCGTTCCGTACGCACGGAACCGAAGGGAACACGCGTCGATGACCGTTCTCGACACCAGGGCGCTGGGCCGCGCCACGCTGGCCCGGCAGCTGCTGCTCGACCGCGCCGACATGCCGGTCCTCGACGCCGTCGCGCACCTCGGCGGCCTCCAGGCGCAGGAGCCGCAGGAGCCGTTCACCGGCCTGTGGTCGCGGCTGCGCGGGTTCCAACCGGCGTCCCTGGACACCCTGCTGACCGGGCGGAGCGCGGTGCGAACCCACCTCATGCGCCGCACCGTTCACCTCCTCGCCGCCGACGACGTGCTGGCCTGGCGGGCCCGCCACGACACCATGCTGCGCCAGAAAGTGATGGGCACCTACCGGCGCGACCTCGACGGGGTCGACCTCGGTGAACTCGCCACGGCGGCCCGCGCGGTGCTCGCCGACGGCGAACCCCGCTCGATGGCCGAGATCGCGCGAATCCTCGCCGACCGCTGGCCCGCACCGAGCCCGAGGGCGCTGGGGGAGATGGCGATCGCCGCCCTCGTCCCGGTCGTGCAGCTGCCGCCGCGCGGGCTGTGGCGCGCGACGTCGCGGGTGCGCAACACTCCGCTCGCCCGCTGGCTGGGCCGCGAGATCGATCCGCCCGCACCCCAGGGGACCGACCCGGTCGGCGAGGCGCTGGTACGCCGCTACCTGGCCGCGTTCGGCCCCGCCGCCTCGGCCGACCTGCGCGCCTGGTGCGGCCTCGCCGGACTGCCCACCGCCGTGGCCGCCGTCCGCGGGGAGCTCGTCACCTTCCGCGACACGCGCGGCCGCGAACCTCTCGACCTGCCCGACGCGCCGCGCCCCGACCCCGGCACAGCCGCCCCAGTGCGGTTCCTGCCGGCGTTCGACAACGCGATCCTCGGCTACCACGACCGCGGCCGGATCATCGACGACGCCCACCGTGGCCTGTCCGTGGCTGGCGCCCGCGTCGTCCTGGTGGACGGCAGGGTCGCCGCGACCTGGACCGTCGAGGCGGGCACCGTGACCGTCACCCCGCTGCGCGGCTTCTCCCGCGCCGAGCACACCGCCGTCACCGAGGAGGGCCGGGCCCTGGCGTCGTTCCTGTCGGACGACGACAGCGACCGGATGCGCATTGCCACCGTGTGCCGCTGAGGGGCTGGCTACGATCGCGGTATGGCCAACGGAGTGATGTTCGACTTTTCCGGAACGCTGATGCGCGTCGAGTCGGTAGGGGAGTGGCTCGGCGCGGTCCTGGCGGAGGCCGCCGTCCCCGCGGACGGCGAGCAGTTCTCGGACTGGGTAGGGCAGTTGACGGAGTACGGAGCACTGCCGGGCGAACCGGCACCCCGGCACATTCCCGCCCACCTCGAACAGCTGTGGCGCGAACGAGACCTGAGCGCACATCAGCATCGAGCCGCCTACACCGCGCTGATCGCGGAGGCCGGGCTGCCGAGGGCGGAGCTGACGCAGGCCCTCTACGACCGCCACAAGACGCCCGCCGCGTGGCGCCCTTACCCCGACACCGAGGCCACGCTGCGGGAACTGCGCCGACGCGGGGTCCCGGTGGCCGTGGTCAGCAACATCGGCTGGGACCTGCGGCCGGTCTTCCGGGCGCATGACCTCGACGGGCTGGTGGACGCCTACGTGCTCTCCTTCGAGCTGGGCAGGCAGAAGCCCGACCCCGCCATCTTCCGAGCCGCGTGCGACACGCTCGGCCTGCCGCCCTCCGAGGTGCTGATGGTCGGTGACGACCGCACCGCGGACGGCGGTGCCAAGGCGCTGGGCTGTCCGGTGCACTTCGTCGACCATCTGCCGGTTGACCAGCGCCCGGCGGGGCTCGCGCCCGTCCTGGACCTCTTCGACTGAGCGCTCGCCGAAACTTCTGACCGACGTCAAGCCGTGGCGTCGCCATGCCTCTACTTGATTACCTAACTTAGGTATCTATATTATCGCGGTCATGACCCACTCCACGCACCGCACGGTCCTCATCTCCGGCGCGAGCATCGCCGGTCCGGCCCTGGCCTACTGGCTCGATCGCTACGGCTTCGACGTCACCGTCGTCGAGAAGGCACCCGCGATCCGCGGCGGTGGCTATCCCGTCGACATCCGCGGCACGGCCCGCGGCGTCGCGGACCGCATGGGACTGCTCCCACAACTGCGCGAAGCCCATGTCGACAGCCGCAAGTTGTCTTTCGTGGACGCCGACGGAACCCTCATCGGCTCCGTCCGCCCCGAAGCCATCACCGGGGGAGCGGAGGGGCTGGACCTCGAAGTGCGGCGCGGCGACCTGGCGGACGCCCTCTACGCCCCGGTCCGCGACCGGGCCGAGTTCGTGTTCAACGACTCCATCGCCACTCTGGACGACCGCGGGGACCGCGTCGAGGTCACCTTCGACAGCGGCGCCCACCGCACCTTCGACCTGGTCATCGGCGCGGACGGACTGCACTCCCACACCCGCCACCTGGTCTTCGGCCCCGAAGAGCGGTTCCACCGCTACCTCGGCCACACCTTCGCCGGTTTCACCCTCCCCAACGACTTCGGGCTCTCACACGAGGGGGTCATCTGGAACACCCCCGGCAGGGCGGCCGTCCTCTACGCCCACGAACCCGACGACCGGATGCACGGGTTCCTCGTCTTCCGGCAGGAGGAGCCGCCCTTCAGCGCCTTCCGCGACCCCGGGGCCCAGCGCGAGCTCGTCGCCGCCACGTTCCCCGAGCACACCTGGCACATTCCGCGCCTGGTGGCCGCCCTGCGCGAGGCCGACGACCTGTTCTTCGACATCGTCAGCCAGATCCACCTGCCCACCTGGGCGCGCGGGCGTGTCACCCTCGTCGGCGACGCCGCCCACGCCACCTCGTTCCTCTCCGGCCAGGGCTCCAGCGTCGCTCTTGTCGGCGCCTACGTCCTGGCCGGGGAACTGGCCCAGCACACCGACCACGCGGACGCCTTCGCCGCCTACGAGCGCAGGATGCGCCCGTTCGCCGAACAGAACCAGGCGCTGGCCACCTCGGGCGGCACCGTGATGGTCCCCGGCACTCAGGACATGCTCGACGCTCGCAACGAGGCCCTGCTCGACCCCGCCCAGCTGACGGGAGCCGAGTTCCGTGCCGCCAACACCGGCCTGATCCTGCCGGACTACAGCCCTGCCGTGTGACCGCTCGGGCGCGCGGTGTGCGGTGCGCTACAGGCCGTCCCGTACCATCGCGGCGACGATGTTGACGTGCCGGTCGGCGGCGGTCTGGGAGAACTCGTTGTCGTAGTTCAGGCCGTACGGCCAGAAGTGGCCGCCCCCGGCGGACAGCGTGGCGGCGGCGCCGTCGTACTGCCGGACGAGCCGGGTGGCCTCCGCGCCACGCCAGGTGCCGCCGCTGGTGAGCGAGGCCCAACGGCCGCTCGTGCCGACGCCGATCGTGTGCGCGATCTCGTGCAGCGCGGTGCGCTCGGTCATATAGGCGCGGTTGCCGAAGCGGATGGTCCCGTTGATGTTGCCGTCCGCGGTGGGAACGCCCGGGTCGTACTGCACGGTGATGGACTTGCCCAGGTCGCTCAGGTTGTTGTAGCGGGCCACCGCGGCGTTCATGGCCGAGGTGATGCGGCTATAGGCGTCCTGCTGGTCCGGGGTGGGATTGGGGGCCTTCTGCAGCGTCCAGGTGAGGGACGCCAACTCTGCCCGCTGGGCCTGCGGTTGCGCGGATATCGGTGCCTTCGCCGGGGCGGCGGCCTGTGCCACGACCGGCGCGGCCACCGTGAACGTGGCGGCCGCCAGGGCGGCCGCCAGGGCGGCGGCCATGGCCCGGCGTCTGGGGCGGGTGGGTAACGTCATGTCCCATACTCCTCGTTGTCCGTGCGGTGCTGTGCGAGGGCGTTCGACTTTGTGCGGGTATTACGACAAGGCACGGGTGACGGAGTGTCAAGGAGTTGCGCAGTTGTGGACAGTGCCGCTCGTTGGCCGGAACCTGACGCACGACCGCACGGGGGGTTCAGCAGCGTGCCGTGAGGCCGCCGTCCACCGGCAGACACACGCCGTTGACGTACGCCGCTTCGTCGGACGCGAGGAACACGGAGGCCGCCGCCACATCCCAGGGGCTGCCCATGCGTCCGGTCGGGCTCGCCGCGTGGCGGGCCGCGAGCGCGGCCTCGGGGTCGTCCCAACCGGCCACGATCTGCTGGGCCACCAGCGGGGTGTCGATCAGGCCCGGAAGGACGGCGTTGACGCGGATGCCCTCGGCGGCGTGGCGCAGCGCCAGCGCCACCGTGAGTTGGTTGACCGCCGCCTTCGCCGCGCTGTAGCTGGGATACGGGTAGCCGGTGTCGCGAATCGCGGCGATCGACGACACGTTGACGACCGCCCCGCCGCCCGCCGCCAGCATCCGCGGCAGCACATGCTTGCAGGCCAGGAAGACACCGTCCACGTTGACCGCGAGCGCGGACCGCCACGTGGCGAGGTCGAGCGCGGTGACATCGCCCAGATGGGCCACACCGACGTTGTTGTGCAGCACCGTGGGCGTACCGAAGGCGCGCTCGGCCGCCACGACGGCGGCGGCCACCTGCTCCTCCACCGTCACATCGGCCGTCAGAGGCAGCGCCTCACCGCCCTCGGCCGTGATCGCCTCGGCCGTACGGCGCGCCTGGTCCGGGTCCCTGTCGATCGCCGCGACGCGCGCGCCCTCGCGGGCGAACGCGAGCGCGGCCGCCTTGCCGTTGCTCACTCCGTCCCCGCTCGACCCGGCCCCGAAGACAAGTGCGGTGCGGCCGTCCAGCCGTCGTCCCCTGCGCATGGCCCGATCCTGGGCGCCGAGACGCCCCCGGACCACCGACGGCCGTCGCAAACCTGCCGTACCCGCTCCTCGGTCTGTAGAAAACGCCAGGTCATAACCCTTCCGCCGGACCGAGGACATACGTAATGATCTTCCCCTGTCGGTGGCGGCGACGGACCGGGCCGCCGCCCCCTGTCCGGTGGGAGGCGATGCGCGATGCTCGGAGGCCGACTCCAGGGCGTCGTGGACGACCTGGCGGAGCGCATAGGCCGCTCCGTCGCGGTCAACGATCCACGCGTTCACATCCTCTGCGCCAGCCGCCACTTCGGCGACGAGGACCGGGTGCGGGTGCGCGCCGTGCTGCAGCGTGACGCGGGGAGCGCCGCGGCCGGCCACATCCTCGCCCAGGGCGTCGACCGCTGGACCGAACCCGGTGTCATCCCGCCGCGCGCCGACCTCGGCATGCGGGCCCGGCTGTGCGCGCCGATCCGGTGGCGGCACCAACTGCTGGGCCTGCTCGTCGTCATCGACCCCGACGGCTCCCTCCCGCGCTCCAGCGTCGACGCCGTCGCCGAGGCCACCCGCACCCTCGCGCCCCTGATGTACCAGGACGTCGCCGCCGCCGACACCGAACGCACGGCCCGCGAGGGAGCGCTGCGGCAACTGCTGCACCCGTCGGCCACCGTGCGCGAAACCGGGCGGGACGCGCTCGCGGGCGGTGGCCGCCTGCCGTCGTCCCGCTACGCCACCGTCACCGTCGCCCGCATCGTCGGCGACCCACCGGCCGACCGCACGGGAGCGACGGAGGTGGCGCTGCGCACGGGGCTGGAGCGGGTGGCGGCCGACAGATCGTGGCGGACCGAGTTCTGCCTCGCCGGTCCGCAGGGCATCCTGCTGACCTTCTCCGACCGCCCCCTGCCGGGGGAGACGCTGCGCGCCCGCGCGGCGGCACTCCTCGAACAGGCACGGTCGGTGCTGGCCGGAACGGCGGAGTGGGTCGCGGGGACCGGTGAGACCGTGGAAGGCGGCGCCGAGGCGGCGTGGATGTCGTACGAGCAGGCCCTCGGCGCCGCACGGGCGGCCGGTGTGCGGACCGGTGGCGACGGCATCGTCCACTGGTCGGAACTCGGCGCGCTGGCGCCCCTGTCGCTGCTCCCGCCGGACCGTCTGACCCTCGCGCTGCTGCCCGGACCGCTGCGCGTCCTCCTCGCGCAGGACTCCTCGGGCCGTCTCACCGAAACCCTCACCGCCTACCTCGACCACGGAGGTTCGGCCCCGCGCACCGCGCAGGCGCTCCATCTCCACCGCACCTCGCTCTACTACCGGTTGCAGCGGATCACGGAACTCACCGGGCTCGACCTGGCCGACGGCGACAACCGGCTCGCCCTCCACCTGGGGCTCCGCCTCCACGCGCTCATGGGCGCGGCCGACTACGGGTGAGCCTTGGCGGATTTCGACAAAGCGAGGAAAACGCCCGGCCGATTCCCGACAGGGCGCGGTGGCACCCTTCGCCACCGCGCTCCATACTCCGACCGCAGTCCAAGGTCACCCAGGAGCCGCCGCCATGTCCACCATCGCCCCACCCGCCGTCCGTACGGTGTCCACCGCACGGATCGCGGTCGCCAGTTTCGTCGGAACGGCCATCGAGTTCTACGACTTCTACATCTACGGGACCGCCGCCGCGCTCGTCCTCGGGAAGCTCTTCTTCCCCACCTTCTCCGCGCTCGCGGGTACCCTGGCCGCGTTCGCCACCTTCGGTGTCGGCTTCGTGGCCCGCCCGATCGGCGCGGTGATCTTCGGACACTTCGGGGACCGCACCGGCCGCAAGACGATGCTGGTCACCTCGCTGCTCGTCATGGGCACGGGAACCGTCGCCATCGGGCTGCTGCCCACCTACCGGGACGTCGGCATCGCGGCACCGCTGCTGCTGGTCCTGTGCCGGTTCCTGCAGGGTGTGGGGCTGGGCGGCGAGTGGGGCGGCGCGGTGCTGCTGGCCACCGAGTACGCGCCCCCGGGCAAGCGGGGGCTGTGGTCGAGCTTCCCGCAGATGGGCCCCGCCATCGGCTTCATCGCCGCGGGCGGCTCGTTCCTGCTGCTGGGCCGGGTGATGGACGACGCGGCGTTCGAGTCCTGGGGATGGCGGATTCCGTTCGTCGCCAGCTCGGCGCTGGTGATCGTCGGCTTCTACATCCGGATGCGGATCGCCGAAACACCCGTCTTCCAGAAGGCGCTGGAACAGCAGGAGCGGGCCAAGGCGCCCATCGTCGACGTGGTCCGCCGCCAGGGCACCACCCTGGCCCTGGCGACCTGCGCGTTCATCCTCGCGCACACGCTCTTCTACACGATCACGACCTTCGCGCTCTCGTACGGCACCACGGTGCTGGACCTCGACAAGGACATGCTGCTGCTGTGCGCGATGGCCGCGGCGCTCGTCCTGGGGCTGGCCACTCCGCTGCTGGCCGTCCTGTCCGACCGGGTCGGCCGCCGCAACGTCTGCCTGAGCGCGGGCATCCTGGCCGCGGTATGGGCGTATCCCATGTTCGCCCTGATCAACACCGGTGAGCCCCTGCTCATCGGGCTCGCCATGGCCGTCGGGATGCTCGCCTTCGCCGCGCTGTACGGCCCGATGGGCGCCTTCCTGCCCGAGATGTTCGCCACCCGCTACCGCTACACCGGCGCCTCCGTGGCCTACAACGCGAGCGGCATCGTCGGCGGTGGCGTCACGCCCCTCCTCGCCACCCAGCTCGTCGCCACCACCGGCTCGTCGCTGCCGGTGTCCGGCTACATCGTGGTCGTCGCCCTGGTCTCCGCGCTGTGCGTGTGGTTCCTGAAGGAGACCCACACCAGCGACCTGGGAGACGACCCCCTCCGGCCGCTCACCGACGGGTGAACGCCTCGTGACGCCGGGTCAGCCCGGGACGTCCTCGGCCATCAGCCGGAGCCGCCCCGCGAATTCGGTGAGCCCGGCCCGGTCGACGTTGCCGAAGCTGACCCGGAACACCTCGCGGTCCTCGGGCAGGAAGGCGGTGCCCGGGATGACGAGTGTGTCGTAGCGGGTGACGAGGTCGCGCACGACCTCGTCGGTGCCGCGCCCGGCGAAGGGGTGGCGGACCCAGCCGAAGAACCCTCCGCAGCTCAGCAGCTCGAAGCCGCCGGGCCGGTCGGCCATCACGGACTCCAGCCGGCGCCGCTTGTCCGTGACCTCCTCCGCACGCGCACGCCGCCACTCCCGGGCCGACGTCAGCCCCGCCCAGGCGGCCTCCTGCCCGACCCGCGGAGGGCAGATCGCCACGCAGTCGAGCAGCTTCATCACCTCGCGGTTCAGCTCCGGCGAGGCGACGACCGCGCCCACCCGGTAGCCGGGAATCGCCAGGTCCTTGGAGAAGCTGTGCAGGCTCACCAGGGTCCCCGCCCAGTCCGGTTCGGCGAACAGCTCGTGCGCGGGCTCCCCGGTGGCGCGGAACGAGCGGTAGGTCTCGTCCAGGATCAGCGCGACGTCGTGCCGCTTCGCCACCTGGTAGAAGCCCGCGAGCACATCCGGCGGGATGGTGACGCCGCTCGGATTGCCCGGGGTGACCAGGACGATCGCCCGGGTGCGGGGTGTGATGAGCGCTTCGGCCGCTTCCGGGCTGGGCACCAGATCGGGCCCGGGGTCCAGGTAGCGCGGCACGACGCCGTTCATGCGCAGCCACATGTCGTAGTTGAAGTAGTACGGCAGGACTTCGATGACCTCGTCACCCGGTTCGGTGAGCGCCTGGGCGACGAGGCAGAACGCCTGGTTGCACCCCGCGGTGACCACCATCTGGTCGGCCCCCACCGGGCTTCCGTACCCATGGCCGAGGTCCGCGGCGAACGCCTCGCGCAGCTGGGGCAGCCCGGGGCTCGGCACGTACGCGGCGCCGTTCGGCTCGTGCGCGACCGCGGCGACGTGCTCGATCATCTCGGCCGCGGGCGGGTAACTCGGCGCGGCCTGGGCCAGATCGAGCAGCGCGCGCTCCCCGCCGCGGTCCGCGAGCAGGGCGTAGGTCGCACCCATCGGCGAATCGATCTCGCGTACGGTGCGCGGGCTGAGTCGCACGTCGGCGCTCCTTCACGGTCTGGCTGGCTGCTGTCGGTTCACCGCTCACCGCGATGCTACCGAGCTGCTCCCGCGACAGGCGCTCGTGCCATTGGTCGGACCACTGGGCGTACTCCTATTTCCGTTAATCGGGTACGGCCATGATCCTTTTAGGGGCTTTATCCCGGCGTCCTTCCTGCTGACAATTTGACGCGCCGAGGCGCGAGTTATTCGGCTTGTTTCTGTCCCCTCGCGTGGTCGCCGAAAAAATGATCATGCGTGGTGAAGGGGGATACGTCGGGTTATATCGCTCTCGTTCGGGCGACATCGGCTGAGTCCATCCCCTGTCTCGGTCCTGTAGGGGATGGCCGGAAAGTCTTCTTGACCCTCATTCGGTCGGCCTAGAAACTCCAAGAAGCACTCATGCATCAGGAGCCGCAAGCGGCGTGTCGGGTCTCGCGATACGGATTTCGCGGGGGGTGTGCGACGGGGGAACTGATGGAGGAAGCGTGTGCACGACGGCACATGCTCGCACTTTCTTCACTTCCTCTCCTCATCTCTTGATGCGCGCAGAGAATGGAGGGGGAATGCCGGCACAAGCGGGCTATCCCGGCGTATACGTCGAAGAACTTCCCAGCAGCGTACGTACGGTCGCCTCGGTCACCACATCGGTCACCGCATTCGTAGGGCACACCCGCCGGGGTCCGTTGAACACCCCCGTGCGGATCACCAGCTTCGCCGATTTCGAACGCCGTTTCGGTGGCCTCACCTCACAGAGCGCGGTCGGCTACGCCGTGCACCAGTTCTTCGGCAACGGCGGGACCGTGGCCGTCATCGTCCGCGTGGCCAAGTCCGGCACCGGCAAGGCCGCCTGCGTGACCCTCCACTCCACCGAAGGGCACAGCGAGTGCCCCGTGCTGGAGGTGCACGCCAAGGAGCCCGGAGTGTGGGGTTCCGGGCTGCGGCTGGCCGTCGACTACGACACCAGGTGCCCGGAGGAGACCTTCAACCTCCATGTCCTCGACGCCCGCGGCACCGCTCGCGAGACCTTCCCGGGCCTGTCCATGGACGCGAGCCACGGCCGCTTCGTCGAGACGGTCGTGGGCTCCGGCTCCGGTCTGATCCGCGTCAAGGTCGTCGGCGAGGGCCGCCCGGACCCGTCCGGCACCGTGTCCAAGAAGTTCGCCGCCGAACTCCCCGACCTGAACGTCGAGCTGACCGTCAAGATCGGCGAAGTAGAGCGTGAGTTCACGCTCTACGACCCGGACTGCGACGGCGAGGCGCCCTGCGACATCACCGAACTCGCCCTGCTGCTGGAGCACAAGCTGCGCGCGCTGCCCGACGCTCCGGGGCAGCACGCCTACGCGGGAGTGCAGGTCACCGCCTTCGGCCGCCGCCTCCAGGTCGTCGCCGGGTCCGTCGACCCCGACGACGTCGTGCGCTTCCTGGGGGAGTGCGCCAACGACCTCGGCCTCGAAGCCTCCGTCAACCCGCCCGTCTTCCCGCTCGCGGGCGGCGAGGACGGCGGCCTGCCCGGTCCCCGCGACATCATCGGCGGCGAGGCCCGCAAGACCGGCCTCCAGGCGCTGCGGGACATCGAGGACGTCAACCTGCTCTCGCTGCCGGAACTCGCCTCGTACGAGTCCGTCGAGGACATGATCACCGTCATCTCGGCGGCCCAGCGGCTCTGCCAGGAACGCCGGATCTTCCTGCTTGTCGACGCGCCGTCCGCCTGGGGCAGCGTGGACGCCGCACGCGCCGGGATCGGCGCCTTCGAGCCCGTACGCAACAACTACGCCGGCCTGTACTTCCCGCACCTGCAACTCACCGACCCGCTCACCGGCCGGCTGCGCTCCTTCCCGCCCTCCGGTGCCCTCGCGGGCGTCATCGCCCGTACCGACGCCGAGCGCGGCGTCTGGAAGGCCCCGGCCGGCACCGAGGCGCGGCTGGCGGGGGTGCGCTCGTTCACCGTCAAGCTCACCGACCGCGAGAACGGGCTGCTGAACCCTCTCGGCATCAACTGCCTGCGCACCTTCCCCGTGGTGGGCCCGCTGGTGTGGGGCGCGCGCACGCTGGAGGGCTCGGACGCGGCCGACAGCGAGTGGAAGTACGTACCGGTCCGGCGGCTCGCCCTCCACATCGAGGAGAGCCTGCGCCGCGGACTGCAGTGGGTCGTCTTCGAGCCCAACAACGAGCAGTTGTGGCAGCAGATCAGGCTCAACGCGTCGGCGTATCTGCACACGCTCTTCGAAAAGGGCGCCTTCAAGGGCAGCACTCCGCGCCAGGCCTATTTCGTCAAGTGCGACAAGGACACGACGACCGACGAGGACATCGCGGGCGGCATCGTCAACGTGGTGGTCGGCATCGCGCCGGTGAAGCCCGCGGAGTTCGTGATCGTCAAGATCCAGCAGATGGCCGGACAGTTCGAGATTTAGGAATGTGATGGCAGAGTTTCAGGTCAACGCCCATCGCTTCGACCCGTACAAGAACTTCAAGTTTCTGGTCCTCTGGGACGGTCGTACGGTCGCCGGCGTCAGCAAGATCAGCCCGCTGAAGCGCACCACCGAAGTCGTCAAACACCGGCACGGCGGCGACCCCAGCTCGCCCCGGAAATCCCCCGGCCGCTCCGAATTCGAGGGAGTGACCCTGGAACGCGGAGTCACCCACGACCCCGAATTCGACCGCTGGGCCAACAAGGTCTGGCAGGTCGGCGCCGGACTCGGTTCCGAGGTCTCCCTCGCCGACTTCCGCAAGGACCTCGTGATCCAAGTCCTCAACGAGGCAGGTCAGGTCGCCGTCTCGCACAAGCTCTACCGGACCTGGCCCAGCGAATACCAGGTGCTGGGCGAGCTGGACGCCAACGCCAACGCGGTCGCCATTCAGAGCCTCAAGCTCGAATGCGAGGGCTGGGAACGGGACTACGAGGTACCGGAGCCGGAAGAACCCTCCTTCACCCACCCCGCGTAAGGCTCGCGACAACTGGAACGGAACGGAAACGGGCTTGAGGGATGGTGAACACGGGGACCGGGCCCGCCGAGCTGCTGGCCATCTGGGAGGCGGGCCTGACACACCACGGCCCGGAGCGCGCCCTGCTGCTGCACCGGGCCGCCCGCCCGGAGTCCGGCACCGACGCGTTGCGGTCGGTCCCGGTGGGGGAGCGGGAGGCGGATCTCCTCGCGCTGCGCCGCGCGCTCTTCGGCGAGCGGATGCAGACGCGCGTGGAGTGCGGCGCGTGCGGCGAGGC
This sequence comes from Streptomyces sp. NPDC005962, assembly GCF_040629205.1. NCBI lineage: Bacteria > Bacillati > Actinomycetota > Actinomycetes > Kitasatosporales > Streptomycetaceae > Streptomyces > Streptomyces sp. NPDC005962. The sequence goes on from NZ_JBEXVE010000038.1 coordinate 54,190, forward strand.
GATGGAGTTCGACCTCGACGTACGCGACCTGGCGGCCGCCGGGCCGGATCAGCGGGAGTCGCCCCTGCGGGTGGAGGACGGCGAGTGGGTGGTGCAGTTCCGGCTGCCCACCGTCGCCGACATCGAGGCGGCGGCCGCGGCCGGGCCCGACGCCCCGCACCAGCTGCTGGCCCGCTGCACCCTCTCGGCCGTACGGGCCGGGCAGCCGGTCCCGGCGGACCGGCTGGCGTCCGCCCTGCCCGAGCCCGTACGGCGGCGGCTCGCCGACGCCGTGGCGGCCGCCGATCCGGCCGCCGACGTGACACTGAACGTCGCCTGCCCCGCCTGCGGCGAGGCCACCCGGGCGGAGCTGGACATCACCTCCTACCTCTGGACCGAACTCGACTCCTGGGCACGGGACCTGCTGCTCGACGTCCACCTGCTCGCCACCGCATACGGCTGGAACGAGCCGGAGATCCTGGCGCTCAGCCCGCTGCGGCGCCGCTACTACCTGGAGCTATGCGCAGATGGCTGACTACTTCGACCGGCTGATCGCGCGCCACGCCCCCGCCACCGCCGTGGCCGTACCGCCGGGCGGAGCCGACGGTACGGCCACGGCGCGGGTACGGCCACGGCTGCCCGGCCCGTACGAGCGGATCGAGGCCCTGCGCGCCCCCGAGCCGCTCCTGGACGAGCCCGGCCCGCTGCTCACTCCACCGCCCGACCCCGCGCCCGTACCGGAGCAGCTCCTCGTCCGGGAGATCAGGACCACCGACCGCGAGACCGTCGTACGCTCCGCCGAGCCCGCCCCCCACTCCGAGGCGGACCGCCCTGCCCAGCCCCCGGCCGCCGCCCCGCTGCTGCGCCCCGCCACCCCGCTTACCCCGGGGCCGCGCCCGGCCGCCCTCGACGGCGCGCCGAGCGCCGGGCGTCGGGTCCCGGCCCCTGGTCCCGCATTGGACGGGACGCAGCGGCCCGCGACGCCTGCGCCCGGCTTCCCGTTCACTGCCGCCGCCCGCGCGGCCACCCCCTCCGCGCTGCCGTCCGCTGCCAACCCTGCCGTGGACCGTGCCGCCGTCCGGACGGCCGCCGTCCGGCGCCGGCCCAAGGCCGCCGAGCGCGTCGTCCACGTGCAGATCGGGCGGCTGGAGGTCAGCGCCGCCGAACCGTCCGGCCGCCGTCCGTCCGCTGCCCGCCCCGAGCAGGCGGGACGGCGCACGCCCGCGCTGAGTCTGGACGACTACCTGTCGCGCGGCGAGAAGAGGGGCTGACGTACAGATGAGCAACGCACTCGCCTTCGCGACGGTCACCAAGGCCCTGGCGATTCTCATCGCCAACAACCTGGCCCCTGAGATCGACATAGCGGTCGCGGTCGACACGAAGAAACCCCCGGCCGAACCGCCCCTCGAACCCACCATCAACGTCTTCCTCTACCAGGTCACGCCGAACGCCTCCATGCGCCACAACGACCTGCCGACGCGCGCTTCGGACGGCACGCTCTTCAAGCGCCCGGCGGCGGCGATGGACCTGAACTACCTGATCAGCGCGTACGGGGAGGAGGCCGAACTGATCGGGCAGCGGCTCATCGGGTGCGTGGTGCGCACGCTGCACGAGATACCCGTCCTGCCGAAGGACGTGATCGAGGAGGTGGTCGCCCGATACCCGTACCTGGCCGGCAGCGACCTGGCCGAGTCGATCCAACGGGTGCGGTTCACACCGACGCAGATGGACGTCGACGAGACCTCGAAGCTCTGGGGAATGCTCCACCAGACGCCGTACACCCTGTCAGTCTGCTACCAGGGTGCGCTGGTCCTGATCGAGGGCCGCGAGAAGCCGGTCCCGGCGAAGCCGGTGGAACGGCACACGGTGCGCGTCCTGCCCTTCGGGGCGCCGGGCGCGCCGGAACCGCCGGGGCCGTTGGAGCCGCCGACGGAGCCGAGTGAGCCGGCCGGGGAAGCTGGAACGTCCGCCGTGGGGAAGGCGCGGGCCGCGTCCCGCGCGTCCGCCCCAGCGAAGGGCGGGGCGTCGGCTGCCGAGCCGGGCAGGGCAGACGAGGCAGCGCAGGCCGCGGAGGCCGCCGAGGCGGGAGCCCAGCTGCCCGCGCCCACGAAGAAGCGCGCCGGTTCCAGGAGCGGCACGGGCAAGTCGGCCGCCGCACCGGCCCGTACGCGTAAGGCGACCGGACGCGGCAGGCCGCGCGGCGGCAACCAAGGCAGCTCAGGCTCAGGCTCGTCCGGGACTCCTGACGGCACGGAGAGCTGAGGCGCGGTGCGACGAGAGACGGGGGCAGGGGAGGGCATGGACAGCACGCACGATGAACGCGCGGCGGGCGCGGCGGACAGCGCCGGGTCCGACGGCCTGGCACTGGCCGCCGCCGTCCAGGCGGTCCTGGCCCGCGTCGACGCCCATGCCCGCCGCGCCACCCGTACGGCCGCAGGAGAGCCGTCCGTACGGAAGGACGAGCCGGAGGGTGAGGGCCCGGCCCTCCAACCCACTGCGCCACCGCCTACCCAACCGCCCGCCACACCCCCCGGCCCCAGCACCCTGGACGCGCTCGTCGCCTGCTTCGGCCTCAGCGACTTCGAACGGGACATCGTCCTGCTGGGCGCAGCAGCGGAGTTGGAGCCGACGGCCGCCGCGCGCTGCGCCGCTGCGAGCGGCGACCCTGCCCGTACGTACCCCACCTTCTCTCTCGCCCTCGCCGCGCTCACCGACCCGCACTGGAGCGCGCTCACGCCCGTCGCCCCGCTGCGCCGCTGGCGGATCGTGGAGCTGGAGGACGACACCCGGCTCACTACCACCCGCCTCCGCTTCGACGAGCGCATCCTGCACTTCCTCGCCGGCTCGCCGTACCTCGACGCCCGCTTGCACGGCCTGCTCCGCCGTGCCACGGTCCCGGACACGCTGCCCGCCTCGTACGACCAGGCCGCGAACCGCGTCGCCGCCGGCTGGGCTGAGTCCCGCCCCGACGCCCCGCTCCGCGTCGAACTCGTCGGCGGCGACCTGCGCACCCGTACCGACATCGCCGCGGCCGCCGCCCGCCGCTCCGGGCTCGGCCTGTACGCGATGGCCGCCGACGACGTCCCCACCGAGGCGGCCGAACGCGACCGCCTCGCCCGCCTCTGGCAGCGCGAGGCGATCCTCCTCCCCGCCGCGCTCCTCCTCGACGTCGGCGACATGGACCGCGAACAGGCCGCCGCCACCGACGCGTTCATCGCAGGTGCCGCCGTCCCGCTCGTCGTCTCCAGCCTTGACCCCCGCCCGACCGGCCAGCCGCGCGGCGAGCGGGTCACCGTGCCCCGGCTGGACGACGAGGAGCAGTTCGGCCTCTGGGCGGACGCTTTCGCTGACCTCCCCGAGGTGGAGGACGCCCATCTCCGCACGCTGGTCGCCCAGTTCCAGCTGCCGCCCCACGTCATACGCTCCGCCGCCGCGACCGTACGCCGCGACCTGCCGGACGAGGAGGAGCTGAACGCCACCGAGCTGGCGTGGCGTGCCGGGCTCATCGAGGCCCGTATCGGTCTGGACGAACTCGGCCGCCGCATCGAGCCGGAGGCGGCCTGGACCGACCTGGTGCTCAACGAGAGGCAGTTGCGGATCCTGCGCGAGATCGTCGCGCACGTCCGCCAGCGCGGCACGGTCTACCAGGAGTGGGGCTTCGCCGAGACGCTGCGCCGCGGCCTCGGCGTCACCGCCCTCTTCGCGGGCGGGTCCGGCACCGGCAAGACGCTCGCCGCCGAGGTGATGGCGAAGGAGCTCGGGCTCGACCTCTTCATCATCGATCTCTCGCAGGTGGTCAGCAAATACATCGGCGAGACCGAGAAGAACCTCCGCAGGGTCTTCGACGCCGCCGAACAGGGCGGCGCGCTTCTCCTCTTCGACGAGGCGGACGCGCTCTTCGGCAAGCGCAGCGAGGTCAAGGACAGCCACGACCGCTACGCCAACCTGGAGGTCAGCTATCTGCTGATGCGGATGGAGGCGTACCGGGGCCTGGCCATCCTCACCACAAACATGAAGAAGGCCCTCGACCCGGCCTTTATGCGCCGCATCCGCTTCGTCGTCGACTTCCCCTTCCCGGGAGAGTCCGAGCGCGCCGAGATCTGGCGCCGCGTCCTGCCCGACCGGGCCCCGATGAAGGACATCGACGCCAAGCGCCTCGCCCAACTCACCGTGGCAGGTGGCTCCATCCGCAACATCGCGCTGTCGGGCGCCTTCCTCGCGGCGGAGGAGGGCGACCGCCTCCAGATGCGCCACATGCTGGCGGCGGCGCGTACGGAGTACCTGAAGCTGGACCGCTCGCTTACGCCTTCGGAGGTCCACGGATGGGTCTGAACGAGACGACACCGCGCACCTCCGCCGTACGGGTGGACATCGGCGAACTGGTCCTGGACGGCTTCGACGCCCGCGTCGACCCGGACCGCGTCTCGGCGGCGTTCCAGACGGAGCTGACGAGGCTCGTACGCGAGCGAGGCGTCCCGCTGGCCGCATCCAGCGACGGCGAGACGATCGACCTGCTCTCCGGCCTCCCACCCCTGCCCCGGACCACCTCCCCGGCCCGCCTGGGCGAGGCGCTGGCGCGGGCGGTGCACGCGGGTCTCGCGGGACGGGGGGAGGCACGATGAGCGCGGCCCAAGCCACGACCCAGGACAATGACTCGGCGGCGAAGGACAGACGCCGCAAACGCAAGGAGCGGGCGGCCAAGTCCCGTACCCCGGAGCCCAAGGCCATCGTCAGCGGCGCGGGCCAACCCCTCGACCTCAGCGTCCGCCGCGAACTGGAAGAACAGCTCGGCCACGACTTCAGCCGCGTCCGCCTGCACACCGACCGCGACGCGGGCCAGCTCACCGAGATGCTCGGCGCGGACGCGGTAGCGGTAGGCCAGGACATCTTCTTCCGCGAGGGCACCTACCGCCCCGGCACCACCGACGGCCGCCGCCTCCTCGCCCACGAGCTGCTGCACACCGTCCAGAACCCCCACGGCCTGGGCGCACTCCGCGCAGGCCGCGACCTGGGCGCGGTGAGCCTGCCGCAGGAGCCGATTGAGCGGGAGGCGGAGGGCGCGGCGCAGGAGTCCGTACGGGGCAGGGAGCCCCAGCCCGAGACGGCGGTGGAGGAGGGCCAGGCCACACCCGGCTGGCTGCGTTACGCGACGGTCGACGCGGACCGGAACCGGATGGAGCGGATCGATCCGGCGACCCTCGTGGACCGGCTCGCGAACTCGGTCGTACGGTCGCTGCGCGGCGATCCGGAGGACCGATCGAAGCGCACCCGTATGCAACTGGCCCGGCTGTCGGAGGAGTTGCAGGACGCGGTCCTCGACCGTCTGGAGACCAGACTCCTCAGCTCGGAGCACGAGCGGGTACTCGATCTGGTCGACGAGATCGAGACCGACGACAACCTGGAGCAGAACTCACTCGAAGCCCCGGCCATCGAGCCGGACACGGCCGAGGAACTGCTCTTCGAGCGCGACGTGGACCGTCGGGATGCGGAGGAGCGGCAGGAGGAACAGCAGAAGCCGCCCGAGGCGTCAGGCCCGGAGAAGGACCAGGCGGACACGGAAGGTGCCCCTGGGAGCACCCCGGAGAACGAGAGCGCGCCACAACAGGGCGGTGGGCAGGAGCGGGCGCCGAGCGCTGGTGGCGGTGCGCCGTCCGGCGAACAGCAGCCGTCGTCATCCGAGGCACAGCAGCCTGCGGGCGAGAAGGAGGCCGAAGGGGCCAAGGGCGACGGCAAGGAAGGCACGGAGAGCAAGGGCGGCAAGGAGAACAAGGAAGGTGAGAGGGAGAAGGGCGGCAAGGAAGGCAAGGAGGGAACGGAGCAAGAGGACGCCCCGACCGCGAGCAAGGAGGAGTCCGAGGCCAAGAACCGCCCGGGCGCGGTCGATTCGCTTGTGGCGGGTCAGCAGCTGAAGAAAGAGGACAAGCGCGGAGCGGAGAAGCCCAAGGGTTCGCCGACGATGCCGGGCAAGGACACCCAGCTGCCCGGTCGGCTCAGCAGGCTCGACGGCGTTCGCAACCAGGACCTCGACCCGGAGGAAGAGGTCGACGAGGAACCGTTCGGTTCCGGCAGCGAGTCGGAGGTCGATGTCGGGGGCGGGGAGAAGAGCGCCTGGGACATCAAGCTCCAGCCGGAGGACTTCCTGCCCACCCAGGACCTCGACGTGTCCGGCGTCCCGACGGCCGACAAGCTCGACCCCTCCTCGTCCGCCTCGCCCCCAATACCGTCCTTCCCCGCGCCTCCTGTCACCAAGGCCGACAAGGTGCAGGCCGAACGGGACGCGGAGGACGCCGAGGACGCGGAGGCTGAGCCTGAGGAGGACGCCGACTCACTCGCCGATACGGAACCGTCGGTCGAGGCCGAAGAGGGCGGGCCGGGAGGCACCGGACTGGACGACGGTCTCGCCGCGGAGCGGGCCGCCGAGGCACGGCCGGGACCGGGCACGGCGTCGCGGGACCCGAAGAGTGGCACCGACCCGAAGGCCGGGCCCGTCGTCGCACAGATGACGGTGCAGGAGGCGCCGGGCAAGTCCGGGGCGGGCAGTGAGGCCAAAGAGAGCGAGGCCAAGGAACAGGCGGCCAAGGAGGAGAAAGGCACTCCCGCCGCTGGCGACAAGTCGCAAGGCGCACCGGAGAAGGGTTCCCAGCAGGCGTCGGGCAGTAAGTCCACGGAGCAGGAGCCTGCGGCCGAGGGGGAGCAGAAGGCGGCGGACTCGGCGTCGGCGGGCAAGAGCGAGCAATCAGCGGAATCACAGTCCGCCTCGCCCGCACGGGACACCCAGGTGACCGGCGGGTCCAACGCGGATACGCCGGGTGGCGCGAGCAACGAAGCGGCGAGCGGTGCCCAGAGCGAGCCGTCCGCCGAGTCGTCGCAGACCGGGCAGAGTACCCCAGCGGAGACTCCGGCACCTGCGGCCAAGGAGTCCGCACCTGCCGCCGCGCAGCCCACGAAGGCCCCCGAGGCCCCGGCTGCGACGCCCGGTCCGAAGGCCGCTCCCAAGGCAGTGAAGGCCCCGAAGGCCGCGGCGTCCAAGGCAGCTCCGGCACCCAAGGGACAGCGCGGCGGGGGCGGCGGTGGAGGAGGCGGAGGCAAGGCGGCGGCACCGGGCAAGGGTAAGAAGAAGGGCTCCGGGCCGGCCCCGAACCTTTCCCAGGTGGCCCCGGAAGCGGGACTCTCCACCGCCTCAAAGCTCAAGCCCCACGTGGCGCTGGAGGCCATGGGTGGTGTGGGCGGTGCGGTGGACCGTACCGTCGGCGACGAGCACCAGCAGCTCGCCGCGTCACCTCCTTCCATGCAGCGCCCGGCAGGCGCTCCGCAGACCCTTGAGGGCAAGCCGCAGGCCGACGCACCGGCCCAGTACTCCCAGGATCCGGCGCAGAAGTCCGAGGCCCCCGAAAAGGAGAAGGCAGAGGTCACGGGCGCCAAGGAGCCCGAGGGCCAGATCGAGGCGGAGAAAGCCGAGGAGCCGGGCGGCTGGGACACGTTCAAGATGGCCCTGGGCTTCGGCGTCGGAAAGGTTCTGAGTTGGGTCGGCTTCGAGGTGGACGCCTCGGAGCTGGCCGCCAAGTTCGCCGGCCTTCCGACGAAGGACGAAGCGCTCAAGCAGGCCCAGGCGGGCAACGCCCCGGGCGTACAGATGGCGGGCAATGCCGAGCAGACGGCCGGCGAACAGGGCACCGCCATCGACACCAAGGGCCAGGAGGCCGTCACCACGGCCCGCGACGACTCCGGCCGCGCGATGGGCGAGGATCAGGTCTACCCCAATGCTCCCAAGGAGCAGATGGCCGCGAAGGTCCCGGGCCAGCAGGGCGGCAAGGGCGGCGCGCCCGGCGGTGGCGCGGCAACGGGCGCTGTACCTCCCGAGGCGGCGTCGGAGGTGGCGGAGCACGAGCGCGGCCCGCAGTTCCAGGCGGCGTTCAGCGACGGCCAGAAGGGCATGTCCGAGGGTCGGCAGACCAAGGACCGGGACTTCCGCGACTCTCAGGCGAAGCACAAGCAACAGGTCGACGCCGAGATCGAGACCAATACCCAGAGCCAGGCGAGCGAACGAGACAAGGCTCTGAGCGATGTCACCGCCCAGCGTGAAGGCTGGCGGAAGGAGCAGGACGAGGAACTGAATTCTCTCGGCACGAAGAAGACCGAGAGGCACGAAAAGGTCCGTACGGACGTCAAGGACGAAGAGAAGAAGACCGACGACAACGTCACCAAGGAGAAGGAGACCGGCGACCAGAAGATCCGGGATGAGAACACCAAGGCTGAGGAACAAGCCGAGAAGAAGCGCGACGACAGCGTTGAGGATTCGGGCAACTGGATCAGCAAGGCCTTCGACTGGATCAAGAAGAAGGTCATCGAGATCAAGAACGCGATCGTCCGGGTCATCCGGGAGGCGCGTGACAGGGTCGTCGGCTTCATCAAGAACTTCAAGGAGACGGTCGAGGGCTGGATCAACAAGGCCCGCGAGGCGATCGTCAATGCTATCAAGAGCTTCATCGAGGACCTGATCGAATTCGCCAAGGCCATGGTCCGGGCGATCATCGAACTGGCCAACCGCATCCGGAAGTTCATCACCGACCTCATCGACGCCGCGATCGCCCTGGTCAACAAGCTCGCCAACATGCTGAAGCAGATCATCACCGATCTGCTGAACGCCATCGGCAAACTGCTGAGCAGCATCCTCGACGTCCTCAAGAAGATGCTCCAAGACGTGATCAAGGCCGTCGTGGACGCGGTCAAGGCCGTCCTGGACTTCGCCTCCAAGCTGCTCGGCGCCCTCGGCGACTTCATGCTCATCGCGGTCGACTTCCTCTCCGACCCGGGCGGTTGGCTGAGCGGAGCCAAGAACTCGGCTGTGGACGGCGCGAAGAACCACCTGTTCCGCGAGGTCAAGTCAGCGGTGAAGGCATGGTTCCAGTCGAAGATCGAGGAGATCATCGGCGTCCCGAAGGCCATCATCGACAAGCTGATCAAGGGCGGCATCTCGCTGGAGATGATGGTCAAGGAGACATGGGAGGCGATCGTCCCCCAACTCCCCTTCATCATCGGCGAGATCGTGATCACCAAGGTCATCGCCAAGCTGATCCCGGGCGCGGGCTGGGTGACGGCCGTCATCGACGCCATCCGCACGGCCATCGGTGCCCTCGGCGAGATCCTGCGCGCGATGGGCGCCGTCCTCGACTGGCTGAAAGCCGTCCGCCAGGGCGGCGCGGGCATCCTCTTCGCGAAGGCCGTAGCGGCGGGCATCGTGGCGCTGCTGGAACTGGCCTACGAGGCCCTGCTGAGCGGCATCGGCAAGTACGTCGCGAAGGTAGGCCGCCGCCTCAAGGGCGTGGCCGCCAACCTCGGCAAGGACAAGGGCGGCAAGCCCGCCGCCGCGAGCCCGCCGGCCCCAGGCTCACCCCCAGGCCCCACCGCGAGGAAGCCCCAGCCCCAGCCCCCGACCCAGCGCCCCGCCCCGGACCCGGGCAAGCCGGGAACCCGCCCGACGGCTACAAAACCGGGCCCTGGCACGAAGCCCACCACGAAACCGGGCACGAAGCCGGACGCTGACAAGCCGTCGACGCGTGGCCCGGGCAAGGAAGAAGGCCCCGCCAGGCCCAGTCCCACGACCGACGCCAAGAGGCCCACGGTCAATGACAACAACGGCAAGCCGAAGGACAAGGAAGACGACAAGCCGGACACCCGCCCCACCCCGGCCGCGAAACCTAAGCCCAAGCCTGAACCCCCGGCGAAGCCGAAGATCGAGCCGGAAACGAAACCAAAGCCGAAGGATGGCACTCCGGATAAACCGAAGAACGGCGACCAGGACTCGACCAAGCCGAAGGACGACGACAAGGGTCCCCGGAAGGACAAGGGCCAGGACCCCAGCAAGCCCAAGGACCAAGACCCGGCCAGGCCCAAGGGCAAAGAAGGCGCGGACGGCGACAAGCCGATAAAACCCAAGGACGGCAAGGGTGGCGGCAAGTCGACCAAGCCCAAGGACAACGACGACAAGGACAAGGACAGCAAAAAGGGCCGAGACGGCGACGGCAAGGGCGGCCCGAGGAAACCGAAGGACGGGGAGCGGAAAAACAAGGACCTGGCCAAGGAGAAGCAAGAGAAGAAGGACCAACGCAAGGAGGAAGAGGGGCAGTCTAAGGACGACAGGCTGGACGAGATTGTCAAGCGCATTCGCCGAATCCTAAGGAAGCGCCTTAAGCCAGGAATTCCGCGAACTGCTCATTTGCAGCTGCTTGCCGCTCTCCGTCGGCACTACAGACTTACAGATCTGATCAAGATCGGTGGCCCTAACCCCGAGATCAGGGCTATATTGAACCCGGTGCAACACGTCACCAGTTACAGCGAGGACGGCTTGAATGACTATCTGGTCAAGCACAAGCTCCCGCGGCCCGACAAGAATAATTTCGCAGATGGAGTTGATCCCAAGGGTTTCAAGCGAGATTTCATTAATCCGGGATGGGCGCAGATTAACGGAAAGCCGGCCCCAGGGAAGGGGCAGCGGCAGGGCATAGTCGGGTGGAGTCACATCGACGATGCCGAGCTTCAGGATTTCCGGGGGGCGTACTTCCAGTGGGACGCCATGCACCTACTGCCCAGGGAGCTTGGCGGTCCGCAGGAGGGGGCAAACTTCATCCCCGCCTACAGTCACATCAACAAGCCGTTCTATACGGATTTCGAATCAACGGCGGCCAAAAGATTCGGGATACCATTCAATGGTGCGGAACATGTTCCCGGCTGGTATGAGGTTAACCTGACTCTCTATGGAGGTGCGGCGCCGGGAATGGGATATGAAGGCGACAAATTTCCTCGGGGGTTCCCCGAGACTATGAGTGCCGAGTGGGGGGTCTATAAACGGGTAGAAGGGGCCTCAGGAGAGGAGCCGGCCCACTGGGTGGTTGATGAAAGGGACTCAAAGAAGCCAGTGGATAAGTTCGATCCTCCCCCTTCGAGTCGTAGGCCTGTGCCGAACATCAACACGTGTAGCAGGAAAGAAGTGACTGGCCTGGGATGGCTTCCCTCGGAGTGGGTGGATGCCATCCTCTATGAGCGGGCAAAGAGCCACTTCAGTGACATGGATGATGTCAGCGCAAGACTCCGTGCCTACCGCGTCCCCGGGCAAGGGGCAGGGCAGGGGCTCGCGGACCTTGACAAATATCTCAAGAGAATGCGCAACCACAGTGGCAAGGGGCGCTTCACCTTCCAGTAGGCATGGCAGAGGGAGTGAGTTATATCAACGAGCTAGAGTTCAAATACAGGAATTTGATCGGCCAACTCACCAGAAATGAGAAGCTGAAGATCGCAAACGTGACCTACGGCGAGCCTTCGCTTGCCTTCAGGAATCTCCAGGACCTTTCTCACTTCAACCCCGACTGGGGAGAAATTCGGCTCGATGAACAGATGGTCAATGAGGCTCTTTCGCTCACCAGTGTGTCGATCTACTGGAAATCATCGCCTCCGCTCCCGGAGATTTGTGGAGAATTTCATCTGCCATCGCCGGTCGAAATCTTGGGTATGGGGTCAGATCCTGCAGCTGAACTGCTGGAGGACCCGTTTCATCGAGAGTTTGTCTCGCAACTCCGCCCTTTCGATATGGCCCAGGTGTCGACCCCTCGCTACATGTCTAGTATTCGAATGACCCCGTTGGCGGGGGCGATGGAAGTTTGGTTCCATGACCTGACGATTATGGAGACCCCACCTTACCCCGTGGCATACACCAAACTCGACTTGACGTTCGTTGAATATCAGGAAGCGCTACTCCGCACAAAAGGGTTGCGTGGCTGGCAGTATCTATTTGCGGACATCTCACTCGCCGACCCTGGTTTGAGTGATATCGGGGAGAGTCTCGAGCAAGCTTTTGAGGTGCTGCCGGTCATTTTCCCGGACGACGATTTCTCCCCGTTGCGTGAACGTCTGGAGGCCCGGCTGTGACCCGCTACGCAGACATACCCAAGCCCATCCGCTCCGGCATCGTCATCGTCGACCCCGACCGCGGCACCCCCCAACGCATCATCGTGCTGCAATTCAACCCCGACACCCTCGAACGCTCCCTCGCCCCCCAATCCGCCGGCGACCAAGCCGACAGCGGCGGAGGAGGGAGCGGAGGCGGGGACAGAAACGAGGCGCTGCGGCTCAAGGGTCCTGCCCAGGAGACGTGGAAGTTCACCGCCGAGATCGACGCGACCGATCAGTTCGAGGTGGCGGCGCCCGACGGGATTCATCCTCAGCTCGCCGTGCTGGAAATGCTCGTGCAGCCGACGACCGCCAAGTTGCGGGAGGCTTCGCGGCTGTCGAAGAAGGGGACCATCGAGATCACCCCCATCGAGATGCCGCTGACCCTCTTCACCTGGGGGAGCAAGCGCGTCATGCCGGTCCGGATCACCGAGCTGTCGATCAACGAGTCGGCCTTCGACGTGAACCTCAACCCCATCCGGGCCTCCCTCAGCATCGGCCTCAAGGTGTTGACCATCAGCGACCTGCCCGCCGGGCACCGGGGTGCGGAGCTGTACCTCGCGCATCTCGCGCAGAAGGAACGGCTGGCCGCGGCGGCACGCGGAGGGGCCTTGAGCGCGCTGGGGCTCAACAACGGGGACATCGGGCTGGGGAGGGTGTAGGCGGACATGGCCGGGATTCAGCCGTACGAGAGCGCGCTGGACGGGGCTCCGGGGTCGCACCCCTACCCCCGCACCAGTCGGTATCACGACGCCGAGATCGGCGTGCACACCCAGCCCGACGGGACCGAAGTGCGGTACGCCAAGCGCCGGTTGCTGCCGCCGCTCAACGAAACGGCGGAGGAGACCGCACCGCACACCGTCAGCAGCGGAGAGCGCCCGGACCAGCTCGGCCAGAGGTACCTGGGCGACCCCGGCCAGTGGTGGCGGATCGCCGATGCCAATCCCGCCCTCGACCCCCGGGAGCTGACCGCCGAGCCGGGCCGGGAGATAGAGATTCCGCTGCCCGGCGGATTCCCCGGGGGTGGCCGTGGCTGACGAGCCCGTGGGGCAGGGGCCCATCCATCTGGAGCTCAGGATGGGGCCCAGACTCACCCGCCCGGTACCGCCCGAAGTGACCGAGGCACTGCTCTCCGCGCAGATCACCATGACGGCGGGGGAGCGGAGCGGGTTCCAGATCGCGTTCGACCTGACCAAGAAGGGGGCGATCATCGACCGGCTGCTGCCCGAAGGGTTCTTCGACCCCCGGACCAGGGTGGTCATGACGGCGGCCGTCAAGGGAACCCCCATCGTGCTGCTCGACGGCCTGATCGTGCGTCAGGAGGTCGGGGCGAGCAACCAGCCGGGGCAGACCACCCTCACCGTCACCGGCGAGGACCTCACCCTCCTCATGGACCTCGAAGAGCGGACCGACCGGTACCCCGGCCTCCGGCCCGCCCTGCGCGTCGAGCGGATTCTCGCGAGGTACACCGACTACGGGATCGACACCCACATCGTCGACGAGAAGATCCCGCAGACCCCCAACGTCCAGCAGCGCGTGGACTACCAGACCGGCACCGACCTCCAGTACCTCAACGAGCTGGCCCGCGCCAACGGGTTCACGTTCTACCTCGAACCCGGGCCGGCCCCCGAGCGCTCCCTCGCCTACTGGGGGCCCGAACGGCGCATCGGCCGCCCGCAGCACGCGCTCAACGTCAACATGGACGTCAACTCCACCGTCGACCAGCTCACTTTCGCCTACGACGGCACCGCCCGCGAAGAACCCCAGGCCCGCTGGCAGGACCCCAGGACCAGGGACTCCACCCTCCTCCCGCAGCAGGACATCAGCCCCCTGCGCCCGCCCCTCGGCGCGCGGCCCACGCCCGCGCTGAAACGCAAGACCCTCACCGGGACGGCCAAGATGGACCGGGGGCAGGCCGAGGCCGAGGCGATGGCGCGGGCGGCGACGTCGGCGGACGCGATCTCCGGGTCCGGGTCGCTCGACGTCAACCGGCACGGGTACATCCTCCAGCCGCGCCAGCTGGTCGGCGTGCGGGGCGCCGGGAGGACGTACGACGGCGAGTACTACGTCAAGTCCGTCACCCACACCATCCGGCCCGGGTCCTTCCAGCAGAACTTCACGATCTCGCGCGAGGGACTGCTCGCGCGCAACAGCACCGTTCGGCCGTAGGCCGGGAAGGATCAGGAGCACCGCATGGCCGTTGCGCCCAACAACCGTTTCCTCGGCAAGTTCCGGGGACGGGTCCGCGACAACCAGGACCCCCTCGGCATCGGCAGGATCACCGCCGACGTGCCGGACGTGCTCGGCGACGAGCCGAGTACGTGGGCCATGCCGTGCTTTCCGTTCACCGGGGAGCAGCAAAAGCCCGCGGGCCAGTACGTCGTGCCGTCCGTCGGGGCGGGCGTGTGGATCGAGTTCGAGCAGGGGGACCCGAGCTTCCCCATCTGGACCGGGTGCTGGTTCGGGGCACGGGAGCAGCTGCCGGAGGACGCGCGGTCCGACCCCGCGACCGCCCACCCCGTCGTGATCCAGACGCCCGGCAAGCACAAGATCGTGATGTCGGACGTGCCCGCCAACGGGATTCTCCTCCAGGCAACCGGCGGCGCGTACGTGAAGATCGACGCTTCCGGAGTGCATATCGACAACGGCCAAGGTGCGTCGATTTCGCTCGTCGGCGATCAAGTCGAGATCAATGAGGGCCGGTTGACCGTGCCCAAGAAGCGATAAGCGCGGAGTATCAGCAGAACGGGGAGAGACAGTGCCGTCCGGGAATCTCGTCAACCACACCGCCACCATCAGCTGCCCGCACGGGGGCAGGGCACAGCCGATGTCCGCCCCGTCGTCCGGAGCGGTGCTGCTCGACGGGCAGCCCGTGCCGAGCGCCGCCGACGTCTACGTCGTCGTCGGCTGCCCGCACACCGCCGACGGGCTCCCCGTGCCGTGCGTCACCGTCCGGTGGACCCCGGACCGCGACGGCGTGCTGGTCGACGGCGTACCCGTGCTGCTCGACAGCACCTCCGCCCAGTGCTTCACCGCAGCGATGGTGCCCCAGGGACCCCCGGTCGTGGCCGCCACGCGAGACGGACGACAAGGAGTGGTGTGCCAGTGAGGGCACAGACATCGCGTACGGATATCGCGTTCCCGTTCAGGGTCGACCGGCGCGGGCGCACCGCGCACGCGGACTACGACGACCACATACGGGATCTGATCGAGCAACTGCTGTTCACCAGCCCCGGCGAGCGCGTCATGCGCCCCGACTTCGGATGCGGGCTGCTGGACCTCGTGTTCACCCCCAACAGCCCCGAGCTGGCCTCTGCCCTCGAACTCTCCGTCCAGGCCGCCCTGCAGCGCTGGCTCGGCGAGCTGATCGACGTGGAGGCGCTGGACGTGGTGAGTGAGGAGAACGTCGTGCGGGTCCATCTCCGCTACGTGGTGCGCTCCACCGCGAGCCTCCGCGACGAGGTGTTCGAGGGGAGGGGTGCGGCATGACGTCCCGGACGGACACCCGGCGCCACCGCGTCCGCGCCGCCGACCTCAACGGCGTCGACGCCGTCGAAGTCGCCGACGACGGCCTCACCCTCACCGTCTCCTTCCTCGGCAAGGCCCCCCACGGCCTCTGCCCCGAGAACGTACGCATCGACGGCGGCCGCCGCGTCACCGGCATCGGCGTCGTGGACATCTCCGTCGAGCGGGAGGACGATCCCGAACTCGACGACACGCTGTACGTGACCGTCGACCGCGCCGGGGACACCTCCCCCTACCGACTCGCCCTCGTCGAAACCGACCCCTTCGGACGCCCCGGCGACACCCCCTTCCCCGGCTTCGACCAGCGCTACTACACCGCCGAGTTCCGCTTCCGGCCCGACTGCCCCACCCCCTTCGACTGCGCAGACGAGACCACAGACCTTCCGACCACCTATCGGCCCGCCCCCGTCGTCGACTACACCGCCCGCGACTACGACACCCTCCGCGCGGTCGTCCTCGACCGGCTCCGCCTCACCACCCCCGGCTGGATCGAGCGCAACGCCGCCGACCTCGGCACCACCCTCGTCGAACTCCTCGCCTACACCGCCGACCAGATCAGCTACCACCAGGACGCCGTCGCCACCGAGGCCTACCTCGACACCGCCCGCCGCCGGGTCTCCGTACGCCGCCACGTCCGGCTCATCGACTACCCGATGCACGACGGCTGCGCCGCCCGCGCCTACGTCGCCGTCGAAACCGCCGAGCGGCTGACGCTGCGCCCCGGCACGTACCGCTTCGCCGCCGTCGACGTCCGCACCCTCGCGCCCCGCGACCGGCCCGAGACCGGCACCGTCATCGACGACCGCGACCTCGCCGTGCTGGACGAGCGCGGTTCGGTGGAGGTCTTCGAACCGCTCTCCGACCGGCCCCTGCGGCTGCGGCCCGCGCACAACGCGATCCGCCTGTGGACCTGGGGCGAGGAGGTCTGCTCGCTCCCGAGGGGCGCGAGCGCCGCGACGTTACGCGACGAGTGGACCGACGACCGCCGCGAGGAGCGCGCCCTCGACCTGCGCCCCGGCGATCTGCTGCTCTTCGAGGAGATCCGCGGCCCCCGCACCGGCACCCCGGGCGACGCCGACCCGGCCCATCGGCACGCCGTACGCCTCACCTCCGTCACCCCCGCCGTCGACCGGCTGGCGCGGCAGCCGGTGCTGGAGGTGACGTGGGGCCGGGCGGACGCGCTGCCGTTCGCGCTGTGCCTGACCACCCGCGCCGGTACGGGCTGCGCGCCCGTCGAGGACGTGACCGTGGCGCGCGGCAACGTGGCCCCGGCCGACCACGGCCGCTCGCTGACCTGGGGCTGCGAACCGGGCCTGCCCGAGACCGTCACCGTGCCGACTGTTCCGCCCGTCGCCGGGTCCTGCGCGCCGCCCGCCTTCGGCTGCTTCGACGAGGACGCCGGCAACGAGCCCGCCCGCCTCATCGGCGCGCTCCTCGACCAGACCCGCCACGGTGGCCAGCTCACCGCGCACGATGTACGGGAGCTGTTCGCCGTCGTGGGAGACGCAGCGACCGAACGCGCCGGGATCGGCCTGGAGCGCGCCGGACAGCGCCGGGAGCGGGTCGTGCCCGGCACCGCGTACGCCCAGGCCGAGGCGCTCGGAACGCTGCTCGCCCAGGGCCTCTACCCGGGCATCGCACCCCGCTTCCGGCCGGTCCTCCAGCGCTCGCCCGTCGCCCAGACCGTGCCGTTCCCCGACCCGCCCCACATCGCCGCCGGGCAGGCCGAACGGCTGGCCGCCATCCCCGGCCGCGCCCGGCACCGCCTGCTGGAGCTGTGGCGTAGCGCCCGTGACCACGACGGGCTCTCGGACGACGAGACGCGCGAGCTGACCGTGCTGTTCGGGTTGCGGCTGCTGGAACGGCTGGAGCTCGCCCGGCACCCCGTACGCGCCCTCCGCGAACTGCTGCACCGCTCCGACCAGTTGCTCGCCGTCAAGCTGCGCCGCCTCGCCATACTGACCGCACGCGCCGGGGCGGGGACCGTACTCGACCCGCACATCGCCTGGGAGATCGGCCACAGCTGGGGCCGGGCGTACGCGCACGGGCTGCACCCGGACGATCCGGCGCTGCACGGCCCCGCCGCCGCGATCAGCCCCGACCCCCGGGCCGCGCTGCCCGCCGTACGCGTCGAGGACGGGGACGACATCTGGGTGCCCCGCCGCGATCTCCTCGCATCCGGGTCCCGCGACCGGCACTTCGTCGGCGAGCTGGAGGACGACGGCCGCGTCGCGCTGCGCTTCGGCGACGGCCGCCACGGCGCGAAGCCGACCCCCGGGGCCCGGCTGCACCTCCACTACCGGCTCGGCGGCGGCACGGCGGGCAACGTCGGCGCGGAGGCCATCAACCACCTCGTCCTCTCCCGCGAGCCCGACGGCCCGTTGCCCGTCGCCGGGGTGCGTAACCCGCTGCCCGCCGTCGGCGGCACCGAGCCCGAGCCCGTCGAGCAGGTACGCCAGCTCGCCCCGCTCGACCTCAAGCGGACCCGGCTGCGGGCCGTCACCGCCGAGGACTACGCGGCGCTCGCGGCCGAACTGCCCGGCGTACAGCGGGCGGCGGCCGAGATCCGCTGGACCGGCAGCGTCCAGGAGGCGCACATCGCCATCGACGCGCACGGGACCGGGACACCACCGCGAACCCTGCTCGACTCGGTCGCGCACGCCCTGGAGCGGTACCGCAGGATCGGGCACGACCTGGTCGTCGGCCCCGCCCAGCCGGTCCCGCTGGATATCGCCGTCGAGGTGTGCGCGGCGCCCGGTCATCAGCACGGGCAGATCCTGGCCGAGCTGTACCGGGTGCTCGGCAGCCGCCCGCTGCCCGGCGGACGGCTCGGCTTCTTCCACCCCGACGCGCTCACCTTCGGCGAACCGGTCCGGCTCAGCCGCATGGTGGCCGTCGCCGCGGCCGTGCCCGGGGTCGAGAGCGTGGCGGTCACCCGGCTGCGGCGGATGTTCCACCCCGACGACGGAGAGAGGGAGGCAGGCGTGCTGCGGCTCGGCCCGCTGGAGGTCGCCCAATGCGACAACGACCCCGACCGGCCGGAGAACGGCCGCGTCGAGATCACCCTGATCAACGACGGAGGTGCGCGATGAGCGGCGCTTGCGCCTGCGGCTGCGGCGGCCACGACGAGCGCCGCGCCCCCGACGCCCTCCACAACCCGCCCGGCCGCACCGCCCTGGACTACCGGGTGGGGGAGTACGGCTCGTTCCTCGCCGCCATGCTCGACCGGCTCGCCTCACCCGCCTACCCCGCGCTGCGCGGCCTGACCGTCCGCACCCCGGACGACCCGGCCGTCGGGCTGCTGGACGCCTGGGCCGTCCTCGGCGACCTGCTGACCTTCCACTCCGAGCGGATTGCCGACGAGGGCTATCTGCGCACCGCCGGTGAACACCGCTCGCTCGCGCTCCTCGGCCGCCTCGTCGGACACGTGCCGCGCCCGGGTGTCGCCGCCGACACCCACCTCGCCTACACCGTCGACCGCGACCCGCGCGCCGAGGACGTCCTCGTCACGATCCCGCGCGGCGCCCTCAGCCACAGCGTGCCCGCCGCCTCCGACGAGGAGCCGCACACCTTCGAGACCGACGAGGACCTGACCGCCCACTGGTCCTGGAACGAGCTGGCGGTACGGCGCCGCCGGCCCGCCCTGCTGACCCCCGATGACCTGAAGCAGCGCTCCGAACTGCTCGTCGCCGGGACCTCGACCGGACTGGCCACCGGCGATCAGCTCCTCTTCGTCTTCGCGGGCTCCGGCGACGGCACCTCCGGGCAGCGCCTGCTGCTGCCCGCCTCGCGGATACGCGTCGACCGGGACGAGAACGTCACGGCGATCGGCCTGCCGCAGTCGCCGCCCGCGTCCTTCAAGGAGCTGGTGGACGAACTCCGCCAGTGGATCGCCCCACCGGAGGGGGACCCGGACGCAGGCGAACCCGAACCCACCCCCGACCACCCCGACCCCCGCCCCATCAGCAGGCTCATCGACGCCTTCGACGCCCAGGTCCTGGCCCCACTCCGCGCCGACCTCGACGACCTCACCCGCCCCGCCCAGCTTGCCCGCAGGCTCGCCGAACCGCACGCCCGGCTGGCGGAGGCGCAGGCGCTCGCCGCCCCCTACGAGGAGGTCGCGGCCTGGTTCGAGCGGCTGGAGGCGGTGATCGGCGAACTGGCCGAGCGCGCCGGGGAACTGGAGGCCGCCCAGCCCGCGCAGCGCGGCCCGCGGTCGCAGCTCACCCACGACCGCCCGGAGGAGACCGGCCCCCGGACCCCGGCCGCGATCCGCGCGCTCGGCGCCGTACTCCCCGCGCTGCGCACCGGCGTCGTACGGCCCCCGGCCGGGGCCGCGGCGGCCGGGCACCTCTTCGCGCCCGGCTCGGACCTCGCCCCGCGGATCCTCGCCGCCCTCGACCCGCGCCTCGGAACCGGGCTGTACGCCGCCTGGCGGCAGGCCGCCCCTCCCGAGCAGGCCACCGCCCTGCTCCGCGAGCTGCTGGCGATGCGCGTCACCGCAGCGCCCTTCGGCGCGACCGCACCGCTGAAGGCCGTGCAGGACGACCGCGGCCGCGTCATCCGGCAGGTCGACTGGCCGCTCACCGGCGGCGCGCTGACCAGCATGCGCGTCGTGTACGACACGGCGGGCAAGGTGCCGGTGAAGGCCGAGTTCCAGCACACCGAGACCGGCACCTCGGTGCAGCGCAGCGAGAACCTGCCGCAGAAC
This sequence comes from Streptomyces sp. NPDC005962, assembly GCF_040629205.1. NCBI lineage: Bacteria > Bacillati > Actinomycetota > Actinomycetes > Kitasatosporales > Streptomycetaceae > Streptomyces > Streptomyces sp. NPDC005962. The sequence continues at coordinate 74,348 of NZ_JBEXVE010000038.1, forward strand.
GAGACCTTCGACCTCCCGCCCGGCCGGATCGAACTGTCCACCCGCACCGGCCAGGACCACGACCTGAGCTGGCTCAGCCGCCGCCCCGTCGACACCCAGGAGCCCGGCGTCACCGCCAGGCTCCTGCCCGGCCTGCCCGCCTACACCCTGTTCGTCTCCCGCCCCGCCGAGGACGGCCGTGTGCACATCGCCGTGGAGGTGGACGGCGGCGAGTCCCCGCAGTGGCGGCTCGCGCGCGGCGACCAGAAACAGGTCACCCTCGGCCGGTACGAGCTGGCCATCCGGTACACCCCGGGCAGCGAGCCACCGGCCGTCGAGATCGGCATCGCGACCGTCCCCGAACCCGCCCACCGCAACGTCCTGGCCCTCGACTCCGTATACAACGGCATCACGGTCGGCAGCTGGGTCGCCATCGAACGCCCCCGCAAGGGCGCGGGCGCGGAGGGTACAGAGGGCTCCGGCGGGATACCCGGCGACAAGAAGCTGGCCTTCGTCACCACCCGCGTCACCGCCGTCCGCACCGCCGCGTACACCAACTACGGCATCACCGGCCGCGGCACCGAACTCACCCTCGCCGACCCCTGGCTCGACGAACACGACGTCGTCCTCTCCGCGATCCGCGACACCACCGTGCACGCGGGCGGCGAACCGCTGCGCCTCGCCGACGAGCCGCTCGGCGAGGACGTCCACGGCAACGAACTCGAACTCGCCGAGCTGTACGAGGGGCTGCGCCCCGGCCGCCGCGTTGTCGTCTCCGGCGAGCGCACCGACCTCCCGGGTTCCGCCGCCCTCCGCGGCACCGAACTCGCCGTCATCGCGGCCGTCGAACAGCGCGTCGACCCCGACCTGCCCGGCGACCACGTCCACACGGTCCTCACCCTCACCGCCGACCTCGGCTACCGCTACCGCCGCGACACGGTCCGGGTGCAGGGCAACGTCGTACCGGCCACCCACGGCGAGAGCCGCGACGAGCCCATCGGCAGCGGCGACGCCACCCGCGCCCACCAGACCTTCGCGCTCTGGCAGTCCCCGCTGACCTGGCTGCCCGCCGACAACCCGCTGGGCGCCACCCCCGCCCTCGAAGTCCGCGTGGACGGACTGCTCTGGCACCGGGCCGACAGCCTCGCCGGGCGCGGACCACGCGAGCGGATCTACCTCACCGGGACCACCGCGGACGGCCGTACGACGGTGACCTTCGGCGACGGCGTCAACGGCGCCCGCCTCCCCACCGGACACGAAAACGTCCGCGCCCGCTACCGCTTCGGCACCGGCGGCCCCCACGGCGCGGCCAACGTCGCCGCGAACCGCGTCACCCAGCCCCTCACCCGCCCCCTCGGCGTCACCGCCGTCACCAACCCTCAGCCCGCCACCGGCGGCGCCGTGGGCGACGGCCCGGGCCTCACCCGCCGCACCATCCCGCTCGCGGTCTCCGCCCTCGACCGCCTCGTCTCCGTCCGGGACTACGAGGACTTCGCCCGCTCCCGGGCGGGCATCGGCCGTGCCCACGCCGCCGAACTCCACGACGGGCGGCGTACGGTGCTTCATGTGACGGTCGCCGGAGTGGACGACGTGCCGATCGCCGACGACGCCGAGGTGCTGCGCGCCCTGCGCGCCTCACTCGCCACCTACGGCGACACCCGGCTCCCGGTCCGGGTGGAGTGGCGCGAACTCGTACTCCTCCTGCTGGCCGCCAGGGTGAAAGTGGCGCCCGACCACACCTGGGCGCTCGTCGAACCACGCGTGCGCACCGCGCTGCTGACAAAACTCGGCTACCCGGGACGGGAGTTGGGCCAACCCGCCCGGCTCTCCGACGTCCTGGCCACCGCCCAGTCCGTACCCGGCGTCGACTACGTCGACGTCGACGCCTTCACCGGCGTCCCCGCCTCCAGCACCCCGCAGGAGCTGAGCCGCCTGGCCACCGGCCTGGACCGGCCACGCGACACCGTCCCGGCACGGAGCGCCGAGTACGGCGAGGACACGTACCGCGTCACCGCGGCCGACGGCGAGACGCTCACCGACATCGCGGCACGCGGCGGCATCACCCTCCCCGAACTGCTGCGCCTCAACCCCGACATCACCGACACCGCCCGCCTGCCCAAGGGCCGCTCGGTGTTCGTCTTCCGCGGCATCAGGCCCGCACAGCTCGCGCTGTTCACGCCCGACGTCCCCGACACGCTGATTCTGACGGAGGTCACATCATGAGCAGGGAGCCGGACGGGCTCGCCGAGCTGCTCCCCGGGTGGCATCGGCTCCGCGACGCCGAGGCGGGCGAGCCCCTGCGCGCGCTGCTCGCGGTCATCGCCGAGCAGGCCGACCTCGTACGCGACGGGGTCGAGCAGCAATACGAGGACTGGTTCGTGGAAACCGCCGCCGACTGGGTGCTGCCCTACCTCGGCGACCTGGTGGGCTACCGCCCGCTGCCCGGCTACGAGCGCGTGCTCGCCACCGGCCTGCGCGACGGCGGACGCCCCGACGCCTCCCGGCAGCGGCTCGCCGAGGCCCTCGCCCCGCGCCGGGACGTCGCCGCCACGGTCGGCCACCGGCGCCGCAAGGGCACACTCGCGCTGCTGGAGGAGGTGTCGGCATCGGTCGCCGGATGGCCCGCGCGGGCCGTCGAGCTGTCCCGGCTCGTCTCCCACCAGCAGCCGGTCAAGCTACTCAAGGGAGCCGACGACGCCGGGGGCGCCGACGCGCGCAGGCTCGCCCGCGGCCGCCTCGCCGACCTGCGGGACGGCTCGGCGCTCGACCTCGCGGGCGGCCCGTTCGGCGCGGTGGCCCGCTCGGTGGACGTACGGCGCGCCAACTCCCGGCGCACGCAGGGCGGTTACACCCCGGCCGGGGTCGGGCTCTTCGTGTGGCGGCTGAAGCCGTACCAGGTGACCCGGGCGCCCGCGTACTGCGTCGACCGGGCCCGCAACCTGTACACCTTCTCCATCCTCGGCAATGACACCCCGCTGGTGACCCGGCCCGAACCGGAGCCGTCGGCCGCGCACATCGCCGCGATCGACAACGTCCCGGCGTACCTCCGCCGCAGACAGCTCGCGGACCGGCTCGCCGACGCTTACGGCCCGGGCAAGTCCTTCGCCATCTGGCGCGACGGGCAGGAGGAGCCGGTACCGCCGTCGGACCTCGTGGTGGCCGACCTGACCGACTGGCGCTACCGCCCGAAGCGCGGCCAGGTGGCCGTCGACCCGGTGCTCGGCCGGATCGCCTTCGGCTCGCGCTCCGCGCCGCGTCAGGGCGTATGGGTGACGTACCACTACGCCTTCGCCGACGACATCGGCGGCGGCGAATACCCGCGCGACGACCGTCAGACGCCCGCCCGTCGCCCGACCACCACCCCTCACGGAGGCCCTTCGGGCAGCCCCCTTTCCTCTGCCGAGATCTACCGGGTCGGCCCCGGCTGCGCCTACCAGCGCGTCATGGACGCCTACGGGCAGTGGAAGAACGACCGCCGGGCCGGGCGGTGCGGCCCCGACGGCATCATCGAGATCACCCACAGCGGCGCCTACCAGGAGCAGCTGGACTTCGACCTCGACCCCGGCGACCGCCTCCAGGTGCGCGCCGCCGAGGGCACACGGCCGGTCATCCGGCTGCTCGACTGGTACAGCAACCGCCCCGACGCGCTCAACATCCGCGCGCCGGAGGAGTGCGACGGGCCCGGTGACGCGCCGCGCATCGTGCTGGACGGGCTGCTCATCGCCGGGCGCGGGCTCAACGTCACCGGACCCGTCGGCACCGTCGTCCTGCGCCACTGCACCCTGGTGCCCGGCTGGTCCCTGGAGCCGGAGTGCGACCCGCGTTCCCCGGACGAGCCGAGCCTGGTCCTGGAGCGCACCACGGCGTGTGTGCAGATCGAGCGCTCCATCCTCGGCACGATCGAGGTCATGGGCGACGAGGTGCACACCGACCCGCTCGCCCTCCACATCCGCGACTCCATCCTCGACGCCACCGGCCACGACCGCCCGGCGCTCTCCGCCCCGGACTGCCGCCACGCCCACGCCGTGCTGTACGCCCACCGCACCACCGTCATCGGCGAAGTCCACGCCCACGCCGTCCAGTTGGGTGAGAACAGCATCTTCACCGGCCGGATGCATGTGGCCCGACGTAGCATCGGCTGTCTGCGCTTCTCCTACGTCCCGCCGGGCTCGCGCACCCCGCGCCGCCACCGCTGCCAGCCGGACCTGGTGGGCGTGGCCGAGGCATGGCGGGTGCGGCCGCACTTCAGCGGCGAGCGCTACGGAACCCCGGTGTACGGGCAGCTGGCCGCCGGATGCGCCGACGAGATCCGCAGGGGCGCGGAGGACGGGGCCGAGATGGGCGCCTTCCACGACCTCTACCAGCCACAGCGCGAGGACAGCCTGCGCGCCCGCCTCGCCGAGTACACACCGGCCGGAACCGACGCGGGAGTCGTCTACGTGACGTGACGAAGTGGCCTGACGCCGGGCGCCCGCAGCGCCATTCCCGCAGCCTTCACGAACCTGATCGCCTGATCGAGGGGGAACCCTTCCGATGCACGCAGACCTCTCCCGCAGCACCTTCCGGCCCGACCGGCACTACTCGGCGGTCGTCGCCCAGCAGGGCCGCGTCCAGCTCGACGCCGACGCCAACGAGCAGACCGCGATCCAGCTCCAGCAGGCCCGTACCCTCGCCGCCGACCTGATCGGGCAGCATGGCGGCCCGGACGGGAACACCGGCTTCGCGCTCGCCTTCAAGGGCGGCAGCCGCGAGCTGGACGACCTCGTCATCGGCGGCGGCCGCTACTACGTCGACGGCATCCTCTGCGACGCGAACCGGCCGCGGCCCGAGGAGGCGGTGGACGACGAGGCGGAAGCCTCCGGTTCCGACGACGCGGCCGACGCGGCCGACGAGCCGTCCGAGCCGCCCGCCACCTGGACGTACTGGGACCAGCCGGACGGCTACCGGGACCCGGAGCGCCCGGCCGACCGGCTGCCCACCCAGTTCCCGTACCTGGCCTATCTGAAGGTGTGGGAGCGCACCGTCACCGCCGCCGAGGACCCGGCGCTGCGCGAGGTGGCGCTCGGCTCGGCGATGCCGGACACCGCCGCCCGGCTCAAGGTGGTCTGGCAAGTGCTGCCGCTGGCGGGCGCGGAGCTGGAGGTCGAGGACGGGCCCGGAGACCAGCGGGATCTGATCCGCGAGGCGTTCACCAAATGGGCCGCGTCCGCCGGGGCGCCCGCGTCCCGGCTCGCCGCGCGCAGCGAGCGGCCGGACCACGCGGACGAGGACCCGTGCCTGGTCGCGCCGGACGCCCGCTACCGGGGGCCGGAGAACCAGCTCTACCGGGTGGAGATCCACGACGGCGGCCCCGCCAAGGATGCCACGTTCAAGTGGTCGCGGGAGAACGGCTCCGTGGTCTTCCCTGTGGACGAACTCGACGGCACCTGGGTGGAGTTGGCGTCTCTGGGCGGTGACGGCAAGCTCGATCTGAACGTGGGGGACCGGGTCGAGTTCACGGACACCGCCACCGTCAGCCGTGGCGAGCCGCTGCCGCTGCTGCGGGTGGAGGAGGTCGACCTGCCGGGCCGTCGGGTACGGCTGTCCGGCGAACCCGAGCCGGGTGTCGGGCGGCGTCCGGAGCTGCACCCGTATCTGCGCCGCTGGGACCAGCGTGACGCCGCACGCCGTCCGCGCAAGGGCGCGGCGGCCGGGCTGAGGCGCGGCGCCGTCAAGGTCGAGGAGGGCCGCTGGCTGCCGCTGGAGGACGGTGTCGAGGTGTACTTCGCGCCCGGCGGCACCTACCGGCCCGGCGACCACTGGCTGGTTCCGGCCCGCACGGCCACCGGCGCCGTGGAATGGCCGGTGAACGCGGCCCGCAAGGCGCTGCTGCGGGCGCCGGACGGTATCCGGGTGCACTACGCGCCGCTCGGCTGGGTGTACGGCGAGGGCGAGGTGTCCGACCTGCGGATGGCCTTCGGGCCACTGGCCGCCCCCGTCCCGGCGGCGGACGCGGCGGCCCTGGCGGCGGAGGCGGAGGCGTCGGCGCGAACCGAGGCCGCGGAGGCCGAGGCGGACGGTGGCGGGTCCACCGGCTCGGAGGGCTGAGAACCCACGCCCGTCCGGGAGTTGATGCGTCGCACACCGACCGCAACTGAATCATGCCGTCACGGCATCCGTATATGACGGATACCAAGGAGCACGAAGGAGCACTTCACCATGGCAACACCCCTGAGCGCCGACAGACTTCTCAAGGCCTTGCGCGACGAGGGTCTGACCGTCCACGAATACCGCAGCTGGCGCTCGCACAACCGCAACTCCAAGGGCCCCTGGGGCCCGGTGAACGGCGTCATGATCCACCACACCGTGACTTCGGGCACCGACAGCTCCGTCGAACTCTGCTACGAGGGCCACGCGTCGCTGCCGGGACCGCTGTGTCACGGCGTCATCGACAAGAAGGGCGAGATCCACCTTGTCGGCAACGGCCGCGCCAACCACGCGGGCCTCGGCGACAACGACGTCCTGAACGCGGTGATCAACGAGACCAAGCTGCCCACCGACAACGAGGCCGACAAGGACGGCAACGCCCGCTTCTACGGCTTCGAATGCGTCAACCTCGGCGACGGCGACGACCCGTGGCCGGAAGCGCAGAAGCTGGCCATCGAGAAGGTGTCCGCGGCCATCTGCCGCGTACACAAATGGAGCGAGCGGTCCGTGATCGGCCACCTGGAGTGGCAGCCCGGAAAGGTGGACCCCCGGGGCTTCACCATGAGCTCCATGCGCACCCGCATCGGCAAGCGGCTCGGCAACAAGCCGGACGGCCCGGCCGAGACCAAGCCGAAGCCCCCGGCCTCGTACGAGCCGTTCCCGGGCGCCGACTTCTTCCGCGCCGGGCGCGTCAGCAAGATCGTCACAGCCATGGGCAAGCGGCTCGTGACCGAGGGCTGCGGCCGCTACGAGGAGGGCCCGGGCCCGGAGTGGACGGACGCCGACAAGAAGTCGTACGCGGCGTGGCAGCGGAAGCTGGGCTACTCCGGCGATGACGCCGACGGCATCCCGGGCAAGAAGAGCTGGGACAAGCTGCACGTGCCCAACGTCTAGCCAGGGCCAAGGCGTTCGCGCGGGCTGAACGCTTCTCCCGGACGGCCTCGCACACCGAGCCCTAGCGGTGTGCGAGGCCGTCGATCATCAGGGCGAGGGTGAAGTCGAACCGGTCGTGGCCCTCTGCGGCGATGACGCCCAGCGCGGCCCTGCGCCACTGGACCGGCGCCCGTCGGCCTCACCCGGGCACGATGCGGTGGGCTGAACCCCCGCCCGGGGGGTCCGTCGCCGCGGACCAGCCGATGAGGGCGCCGCGGAGGGCGGCGACCAGGCGGGTGGCGGCTTCGTCCTCGTTGCGTCCGCTCTTGATGAGGTCGAGGATGTCGCGGGGGTCGAACAGGGTGTTCCACAGGTACAGGGCCTCGTCCCCCAGGTCGGCCAGCCCGAGTTCCTCGGCGGTCTGCCGCAGCGGCTCGGCGAGCGCCTCGGCCTGGGGAGCGAGATACCCGGTGCCCTCGCGCAGCCGTTCGAGGTAGCCGCGGTGCGAGCGCATCTGCGCCATCGCCCCGCCGTGTTCCAGAACGAGCGACACCCAGAAGCGGGAGACCGCCTCCAGCTTGACCAGGCCGGTGGTGGTCTGCCGCGCGCTGAACTCGCACAGTTCGGACCCCACCTGGGACCGGAAGGCGTGCAGGATCTCCTCGACGGAGGAGAAGTGGCGGTAGGCGGTCGCGGTGGACACCTCGGCCTGCTTGGCGATGTCGGCCAGGCTGACCTGGGTCGGCGAGTCCTCGAAGAGCCTCGCGGCGGCCTTGATGAGCTGCCTGCGGTTGCGCTCGGTGTCACTGCGCATCGGCCGACGCTCCTGTTGCATGCGAACCACCGTTCAGCGAAGGGCCGAGAGGCCGCGAGCCAGTCGGCGGACCCCTCGGCGATGGATTCCGGGCTGGCAGCGTACGACAGCCACCGGCGCCCCTCGCCCCGTGTGCCGAATCCGCTCCCGCCCGGACGGCGACGCCGTGGCGGCCGGAGCGCTGACCGGGGCGGGGGCCCGGTGGCGGGTCAGCGGGCGGGCAGCCGGACGCCCAGCTCGGAGGCCGCCGCCTGGAGCAGCGGCACCATGGCGACCAGATCGTCCATGCCGCGGCGGAAGGCGGGCGCGGCGGTGGACAGGGCGGCGAAGACGGTTCCGCCGGGCCGCAGGACGGGGACGGCGACGGCGCGCAGACCGCGGTGGTGTTCCTCGTCGGCCGTGGCGTAGCCGCGCTCGGCGGCGAGGGCGACGGTTTCGCGCAGGGCACCGCGGTCGGTGATGCTGTTCGGCCCGTACGGGGTCAGCTCGACGCGGTCCAGGAGGTCGGTGCGCACATCGTCGGGGGCGAAGGCCATGAGGACCTTGCCCATCGACGTGCAGTGCAGCGGGCCGTGGCGGCCGGGGTCGCTGCGCACACCGACCGGCTGGGGGCCGTCCACGTAGTGCACGTACAGGTGGCGCGCGCCGTCGAGGACGGACATGAGGGTGGCTTCCTCGGTCTGCCGCGTCACGCGCTGCATCACGGGGAGCGCGGTGCCCGCGAAGCCGTACACCTGGCCCGCCTGCTGGCCGAGCTGGAACAGCCGCAGCCCCGGCTTGTAGCGCTTGCCGTCGGCCTCGAACTCCACCAGACCCTCCCGGCAGAGCGAGTGCACCAGCCGGTGCGAGGTGCTGACGGGGACACCGCTCTCGCGGGCCAGGGCCGACAGGGTGATGCCGTGCGGATGCTCGCCGACGAGGACGAGCAGACGGATCGCCCGGCCGACGACATCGGCCGGTACGTCGCTGGTGCTCACGCTGTGCAAATTACCACTCCGCGGAATCGATTTTCATCCAGTGGTTGACATCACCGGTCGATGGTACTGACGATGCTTCCCATTGAACAGATGGCTTTTCCACTCAGTGGAAAAATGAGGGAGTGGCGTATGACGCAGCGAGTGCTCACCACCCGGCCCGACCTGCCCGGCGGGGGCCTGGACCGGCTGGCGGCCCGGTCGGACCTGGTGCGCTGGGACGGCCAGGGCAAGCCCGAACCGGCCGAACTGCACGCCCTCGCGGCCGGGGCGAGCGGCATTCTCTGTCTGGGCAACGACCGGGTGGACGCCGCCCTGCTCGACGCCGCCGGACCCTCGCTGAAGGTCGTCGGACTGGCCAGCATGGGATTCGACGGCGTGGACCGGGAGGCCGCGGCCGAGCGCGGAGTCGTGGTCACCCACACCCCCGGCGTGCTCGCCGAGACCACCGCCGACCTCACCTTTTCCCTCATCCTCATGGCCCGCCGACGCCTCGGCGCCGCCCGCGACTCACTCGCCGCCGGGCAGTGGGGCCTGTTCCGGATGGACGACTACCTGGGCCTGGACATCCACGGCGCGACCCTCGGCCTGGTCGGCTTCGGCCAGATCGGCCGCGCGGTGGCCCGCCGCGCCCAGGGCTTCGGCATGCGCGTGCTGCACCACGACCCGTTCGCGCCCGACGACACCCAGGACCCGCCGTCCAAGGCCGTGGACCTGCCCACCCTGCTCGCCGAGGCCGACGTGGTCTCGCTGCACGTCCCCCTCACCCCGCAGACCCGCCACCTCATCGGCGCCGACGAGCTGGCGGCCATGAAGTCCACCGCCACCCTGGTCAGCACCTCGCGCGGCGGGGTCATCGACGAGGGCGCCCTGCTCCACGCCGTACGCAAGGGAATCATCCACTCGGCGGGCCTGGACGTCTACGAACGCGAACCGATGGGCGCCGAGCTGTCACCGCTGGCCGCTGAGCCGAACGTGGTGACGTTGCCGCACATCGGCTCGGCCACCGAGGCCACCCGTGCCGCGATGGTCGATCTCGCCATCGACAACATCCTTGAAGTGCTCGCGGACCGGCCCGCGACCACACCGCTGCCGGGCAGCGCCGCCCTGCCGGGAGCCCCCGCCCGGTCGTGAGGCGGCCGTAGGTTCAGACGGTGAAGCGGCCGGGGTCGGCGGCGGCCCAGTCCTCGGCCCACGCCGCCGGGGGATCGGCGAGCAGCTGTCCGGGCGCCAGCCATTCAGCACCAGCTCGCGGGGCGTGGAGAATACCCGGTGGTACGGCGGCGACACCACGGTCCGCCCCTCGGGCACCCCGCGCACCTTGGCGATCTCCGCGGTGACCTTGCTGCCCGGCAGCACACCGCCCATGCCCGGTTTCGCGCCCTGTGACAGCTTGAGGGAAACACACTTCACCTGGTCATGGGCCGCCTTGTCGGCGAACGTGGCCGCCTCGAAGCCGCCGTCGTCCGTCCGGCACCCGAAGTATCCGGTGCCGATCTCCCAGATCAGATCGCCGCCGTGGCGTAGATGGTATTCCGAAAGACCGCCCTCACCCGTGTCCTGCGCGAAACCACCCTGGGCCGCACCGCGGTTGAGGGCGAGGATCGCGTTGGTCGACAGCGAACCGAAGCTCATCGCCGAGATGTTCAGCAGCGCCATGTCATAGGGCTTGGCACAGTCCGGCCCGCCGACCCGGACGGTGGGCGGCTGGTCCGGCGTGGCCCTGGGCACCAGCGACGGCACCAGGAACTCGTACCCCGCCGCACCGACATCCCGCTCCGTTCCGAACGGCTCCTCGGCGTCCACGCCCTTGGCCCGCTCGTACACGATGCTGCGCACGTCACGGTCGTACGGGCGGCCGTCGTAGTTCCGCTCGATGAAGTACTGCTGCAGCTCCGGCCGCAGCGCCTCCAGCAGGAACCGCAGGTGGCCCAGGAGCGGATAGTTGCGCAGGACGGAGTGCTCGCGCTGCACCACATCCCGCACCGCCACGGCCGTCATGGCGCCCGCCACGACCGCCAGAAGCCACCACCACGCCGATACGCGCCACGCGAGAGCCGCGCCGAGCACCGCCGTCAGCGCGGGACCAGTCACCGATACGAGTCTGAACACGTCCGCACGGCTACCCCGCTCGCCTCGGACGATGCCGCCGCACGTCATCCGCGCGCAGCATTCCGCGCTCGTCCTTGAGGAGGACGGGAGTGCGTCGGCTCGTGCGGCGCCACCAGCCGAGAGTGCCAGCAGCGGCACGATGCCCCGACGCCCCCTGTCCGGCCAGGCTGGTGCCTCACCCGAAACCCGGACTTGAAACCCGGACCCGCACCTCAGACTTGGAGACCCGTTTCACGTGGCTACGTTCCTCTATCGGATGGGCCGGATCGCCTTCCGGCGGCGCCTGTTGGTGACCCTGTTGTGGGCGGTGATCCTCGGCGCTGTCGGTGTCGGCGCCGCCACGGCTCCCGCCGCCTCCGACGACGGCAAGTCCTTCATGCCGGGCATCGAGGCGCAGCAGGCCTTCGACCTGATCGGAGAGCGATTCCCGGGCCCGGCCGCCGATGGCGCCAGCGCCCGGATCGTATTCGTCGCACCCGACGGGGAGAAGGTCACGGCCCACCGCGCCGCCGTCGACGCATTCGTGGCCGAGGTCGCGGACGAACCCAAAGTCGCCGGTGCCGTCAGCCCGTTCACGGCGGGCGCGGTGAGCAAGGACGGCTCCACCGCCTACGCCACGGTGAACTTCACGGTGAAGGCCGCCGATCTCACCGACGCGGACAAGACCGCGCTGGAGAAGGCCATCGACCGTGCCGGTGCCTCCGGACTCACGGTCGAGGCCGGAGGTACCGCCCTCGCCACGCAGCCCGCGGCGGGCGGCTCCTCCGAGGCCATCGGCGTCTCCCTCGCCGCGGTCGTCCTGCTGATCACCTTCGGGTCCCTGGCGGCCGCCGGGCTTCCGCTGCTCACCGCCATGGTCGGCGTCGGGATCAGCATGGCCTCCATCATGGCCCTGGGCAGCGCTTTCGGACTCTCCCTGACCACGGGGACACTTGCCACGATGCTCGGGCTGGCGGTCGGGATCGACTACGCCCTCTTCGTGGTCTCCCGCTACCGGGAGGAGCGCGCCAACGGCCACGAGCCGCGCGAGGCGACCGGTCTCGCCGTCGGCACGGCCGGTTCCGCCGTGGTGTTCGCCGGTCTCACGGTCGTCATCGCGCTGGCCGGACTGACGGTGATCGGCGTTCCGATGCTGGCCAAGATGGGGCTGTGCGCCGCGGGCGCCGTGATCGTCGCCGTGCTGGTCGCCCTCACGCTGGTCCCCGCGCTGCTCGGCATGTGGCCCGACGCCGTACTCTCGCGCCGCACCCGCAAGGGCGACCCCGTAGCGCAGGCGGCCGACAACGGTGGTTCCCGGTGGGCGGGGTTCGTGCTGCGCCGTCCGGTGGCCGTACTGGTGGCGTGCGTCGCGGGCCTGGGCGCCCTGGCGCTGCCCGCCACGCAGCTGGAGATGGGCATGCCGGGGGCCGAGTCCAAGCCGGTCTCGTCGACGGAGCGGCGCGCCTACGACGCGCTCGCGGACGGTTTCGGCGCGGGCTTCAACGGGCCGCTGACGATCGTGGCGGACGTCAAGGGCGCGGACGAGCCCAGGGCGGCGGCGCGTGAGATCGCCGAGAAGATCGGCGCGACCCGCGGGGTCGTGTCCGTCTCTCCCGCGCGGTTCAACCAGGCCGGTGACGCCGCCCTCTTCTCGGCGGTCCCGGCCACCGGCCCGAACGACGAGGACACCAAGGGCCTCGTCACGACCATCCGCTCGGAACGCCCGGGCCTGGAGCGGGAGACCGGGGCGACGTTCGAGGTGGCGGGGAGCACCGCGATGGACATCGACGTCGCGCAGGCCTTGCAGGACGCGCTCGTGCCCTACCTGGCCGTCGTCATCGTCCTGGCCCTGGTCCTGCTGCTGGTGGTCTTCCGCTCCGTGCTCGTGCCCGTCAAGGCCGCGCTCGGGTTCCTGCTGTCGGTGCTGGCCGCCCTCGGCGCGGTGGTGGCGGTCTTCCAGTGGGGCTGGGGTGCGGAGCTGCTGGGCGTGGAGCAGGCCGGTCCGATCATGAGCCTGATGCCGATCTTCCTGGTGGGCATCGTGTTCGGCCTGGCGATGGACTACGAGGTCTTCCTGGTCTCGCGGATGCGGGAGGCGTACGTCCATGGGGACCGGCCCGTCCAGGCCGTCGTCACGGGCTTCCGGCACAGCGCCCGGGTGGTCGCCGCCGCGGCGGTGATCATGATCGCGGTGTTCTCCGGGTTCATCGGCGCCGACGAGTCGATGATCAAAACCATGGGGTTCGGTCTCGCCGTCGCGGTGCTCTTCGACGCCTTCGTCGTCCGCATGGCGCTCGTGCCCGCGATACTCGCGTTGCTCGGGAACGCGGCGTGGTGGATGCCCCGGTGGCTCGACCGGTTGCTGCCTCGCGTCGACATCGAGGGCACCGGGCTCATGACGTCCCGCGCCACGTCCCCCGCGCACGGAGTCTCGTCGGCGAGCGGCGAGCCCGCGCCCCAGGAACCGGTCCGTACCCTTTGAACGTGATGAACAACAGCTGGCAGCGCCGGGCGGCGGCTCATCCGAAAGCCGTCGAGGCGACGACGGTGGCCTTGTTGTTCGCGTGCACCGTCGCCAGTGTCCTCCTCACCCGGTCGTTCATGCCCGGGACCCCGGCCCTGTGGCCCGGCATCGCCCTGTCCGCCGTCGGCTGCGCGGCCCTGCCCTGGCGCCGCGGCCGCCCGCTGTACGTGCTCGCCACGGCCACGTTGTGCACCATGGCGCTGGGCGCCCTGGGCTACCTGGTGACTCCCGGGCTGATGGGGCCGCTCCTGGTCGCGCAATACTCCACGAGTGTGCGGACCCCGCGCCGCACCACCTGGAACAGCGCGCTCGCCGCCGCCGCCGGGATGGTCGTCACCGGTGTGTTCGTCCCGTCGTTCCTCCACTCGCCCGTCCTCACGATCGTCAACCCGGCGGCCTGGGTGCTCCTGTCCGCGGCTCTCGGCGCCTACCTCCGGGTACGCCGGGAGTACGCGGCGGCCCGCGCCGAACACGCCGACCGGCAGCGCGAGGAAGAGGCGCGCCGCCGGGTGATCCAGGAACGCATGCGCATCGCACGGGAGTTGCACGACGTGGTCGCCCACCACCTGACCCTGGCCGACGCCCAGGCCGGTACCGCCGCACACCTGGCACGAACCCACCCGGACCAGGCCTTCGAGATCATCGCCAAGCTGCCGGAGACCACCGCCGCCGCGCTGCGCGAACTCAAGGCCACGGTCGGGCTGTTGTACCAGGACGACGACACCGCCGACCTGGCCCCCGCGCCGGGACTGGAGCAACTGCCCGCGCTGGTCGACACCTGCTCGACGGTCGGCCTGGAAGTGGCCGTCACCGTCGAGGGACGGCCGAGCCCGCTCTCACCCGTGCTCGACCTGACCGCCTACCGGATCGTCCAGGAAGCCCTCACCAACGTCACCAAACACGCCGCGACACGCACCGCGCGGGTCCGGCTGCGCTACGCGCCCCACCAGCTGACCCTGACCGTCACCAATGGCACCAACTCCGGCCGCCCGCTGGTCACTTCCGCCTCCGGAGGCGGCTTCGGCCTCCTCAGCATGCGCGAACGTGCCACTGCCGCGGGCGGCACCTTCCACGCCGGTCACCGGCCGCAGGGCGGGTTCGAGGTGGCCTGCGGCCTTCCCCTCCACCGCCACGACGAGAGTCCCGCCACATGACGATCCGCGTCCTGCTCGCCGACGATCAGGCCCTGCTCCGGGCCACCTTCCGCATCCTCATCGACTCGGTCGAGGACTTCACCGTCGTCGAGGAGGCCGCCGACGGGCAGGAAGCCGTCGACCTCACCGCCGTGCACCGGCCCGATGTGGTCATCATGGACATCCGCATGCCGAACCTCGACGGAGTGGCGGCCACCGCGGCCATCTGCTCCCGGCCGGAGCTCATCGACACCCACATCCTCATCCTCACCACATTCGAGAACGACGAGAATGTCGCCAAGGCCCTGCGCGCGGGCGCGAGCGGCTTCCTCGGCAAGGGCGTCCGCCCCGACGAGCTGATGTCGAGCATCCGCACCGTCGCGGCCGGCGACTCCCTCCTCTCGCCCACCGCCACCCGGGCCCTCATCACCCGCTTCCTGGCCACCCCGGACACGGACGGCTTCCTCGCGCTCCCCGACGCCGTCAAAGCCCTGACCGACCGCGAACGCGAAGTCACGGCCCTGGCCGCATACGGCAAGTCCAACGCCGAGATCGCCGACCAGCTCGTCCTGAGCCCGCTGACCGTACGCAGCCACATCCAGCGGGCCATGACCAAGGTGGACGCCCGGGACCGCGCCCAGCTCGTCGTCATCGCCTACCAGAGCGGCCTGGTGAAACCGCGGCCACATCCCGGCAGCTGACCCGGCGGTTCACAGCACTGTCGCCAGCGAGTCCAGCGACGCCAGACAGTCGCTGCCCACCGGTGTGAGAACAGCGCTGGTGACACCGGCGTCGAACAAGCCTGCCAGCCTGGCTCGCGCCTGGTCCGGGGTGCCTGCCACGGCCAGCTGCCGTACCCATTCGTCCGGCATGGCGCGAGTGAACTCCTCCGGGCTGTCGCAGCGCGAGCGCAGGGCGGCGAGCTCGTCCCGGAAGGGCAGCGGAGCGACATGGGGCCGCCAGTCCGGCTCTCCGACCACTTCGAGGGCGGGCCGGGCAGCCGTCAGCGCCACGGTGGGGTCGTCATCGACTGCCGCGATGTTGTAGGCCACCAGGCGGTGCGGGCGGGTGGGCGCGATGTGCCCGAGGGCTTCTCGTACGTAGGCGGGCGTCACCGGTTCCGCGAGGAGGGTTCCGTCGGCCACCCGACCCGAAACGGCCAGAGACTTGGGGCCACGCACCCCTGCCAGCACGGGCGGCGCTGCCGCTGGTGTGGCGCTTTCGTGCAGCCGCACCCCGTCGACGCGCACGTACTGCCCGTCGTGATGGACGAGTTGGCCGCTCAGCAGTGACTTCAGGACGGTGATGTACTCGCTCAGAAGGGTGAGCGGGCTCTTGGGCCACGCTCCGACACCGCGCATCCAGGACGGCATGCCGTGGCCGACGGCGATGTCGATGCGGCCGGGATGCAACTGGGTGAGGCTCGCGATCTCCATAGCGGCGAACGCCGCATTGCGAGCGGAGGCCGGCAGCAGCCCCACACCGACCCTGACCCGAGCGGTGGCGGCGAGAACGGTGGCCGCCTGGGCCACTCCTCCCCGATAGCCGAGGTCTTCCACCACCCACAACTCGTCGAAGCCGTGTGCCTCCGCGCGTTGGGCGAAGGCGACGATGTGTCGCGCCGGAATATCGCGTGGCATGAGGACGCCGATGGCGCCTTCCCGTCTCGTCATGGTGACGTCATTCCCAGCAGGTGCCTGTTCCATTGCCGCCGTCACCGTCATGCGCCGGTCGCCACGCCCGGGTAGGGCGGTGGACGGTCAGGTGACGGAGTCGGTGGTCATGAGCGCGCGGCGAAGCGCCTTAGCCGACGCGGGCCCGGACCATTCGTCGCTCCAGTTGGCGAACGGACCGTGCAGGGAGGCAACACGGCATCGCGCCCACAGGGCAAGGTGGATGTGCGTGATGTCGCTGAAGCCGACCAACGGCTTCGGATCGAAGTGCGTCCGGCAGGGGCGGCAGGATTCGAACCTGCGGCGCGCGGGTTTGGAGTCCGCTGCTCTGGCCGGGCTGAGCTACGCCCCTTTGACCCCGTCAGTCTGGCATCTGCCCCTCGTGACCGGCCACGGGTTTTGGAGCGGCCGGGCATGATCAGCCGGTTGAGGCGGCCTCAGCACTCTCAGGAGGGCGCACGGCGGGCGGCGGTCAGGGCCGCGGTGGTGGCCACCGTCAGGGACTCCAGATAGCCGGTGGGGAGAGGCGAGCGGATGGTGGTCAGGCGCCAGTACAGGGGGCCGCTGGCCAGGTCGAGGGCGAGGTCGACGTCCGTGTCGGCGGAGAGCTCGCCCCGGTCGACCGCGTTGCGGACGACCACTTCGGCGATGCCGCGCTGGGAGTCCCGCACCGCCATCTGCAGCGCTTGAGCCATATCCGGGTTCCGGGCCGACTCCGCGAACAGGTCGGGGATGATCTGGGCGGCCATGGGGTGCCACAGCACCCGCGCGGTCGCTTCCAGCAGCGCCTTCACATCCCCGTGCAGCGTTCCGGTGTCCGGTGTCGGCAGCCCCTGCTTCGCCAGGGCGGAAACCACCTCCAGAACGATGGGGAGCTTTGAGGGCCAGCGCCGGTAGATGGCGGCCTTCCCCACTCCGGCCCGGCGCGCTACCCGCTCGATCGACATGCGTCCGTAGCCGACGGTCGCCAGTTCCTCGAAGACGGCAGCACGGATCGCGTCGGTCACGTTCTCCTGGAGCACGGCGGCGCCCGCGGGGGCGCGCCGAGACATGGTCGGCTCCTTCTCCATGCCCTGAGCCTACTCGACGACGGAACGGTTGCGATCCGTCGTGCGCTGCTTTAACTTACGAAGGAACGGAACGCATCCGTTCCGTCCTTGATGTTGAGGGCCCTGTCGAAAGGTGACCAGGTGAGCCAGTCAACGGTTCTTGACAGCGAACGGCGCCCCTCTCCCGGGGATCTCGCGGACCCCGGGGATCTCCCGGACCTCGCGGACCTCGCGGCCGCTCACGGTCTCACTGTGAGCGGTGCTCGCGTGGGGCTGCGCGACTACGTGGGGCGGCTCTGGGGCCGGCGCCACTTCATCCTGGCCTTCTCGCAGGCCAAGCTGACCGCGCAGTACAGCGAGGCCAAGCTGGGGCAGCTGTGGCAGGTGGCGACGCCGCTCCTCAACGCGTTCGTGTACTTCCTCATCTTCGGCCTGCTGCTGGGCAGCAAGGGCGGTATGCCGAACGACATGTACATCCCGTTTCTGGTGACCGGGGTGTTCGTCTTCACGTTCTCGCAGAACTCCGCCATGGCCGGAGTGCGCGCGATCTCCGGGAACCTGGGGCTGGTGCGGGCGCTGCACTTCCCGCGCGCCTCGCTGCCGATCTCGTTCTCGCTCCAGCAGCTCCAGCAGCTGCTGTTCTCGATGATCGTGCTGGTCGTCGTCCTGCTGAGCTTCGGGCACCCTCCGGGCCTCGCGTGGCTCCTGGTCGTTCCGACTCTGGCGCTCCAGTTCGTCTTCAATACCGGCCTGGCCCTGATCGTCGCCCGGATGGGGGCCAGGACCCCGGACCTGGCGCAGTTGCTGCCGTTCATCCTGCGTACCTGGATGTACGCCTCCGGCGTGATGTATCCGCTGGAGCACATGCTCCAGAAGGCGGGGGCGCACTCCTGGATCTCCGACCTGCTGCTGGCGAACCCGGCGGCGGTCTACATGGATCTGATGCGGTACGCGCTGATCAACGACTACCCGTCGAGCAACCTTCCGCCGCATGTCTGGGCTCTGGCCCTGGGGTGGGCGCTGCTGCTCGGCGTCGGAGGTTTTGTGTACTTCTGGAAGGCGGAGGAAAGTTATGGCCGTGGCTGAACAGATACAGGAACCCGTCGAGCCCGCTGTGCCGTCCGTGCCCGCCGGGGCGCGGGTGCCCACCGTCATCGCCGACGATGTCCATATCGTGTACCGGGTCAACGGTGGACCGAAGGGCCGTGGCAGTGCCACGGCCGCCCTGA
>NZ_JBEXVE010000039.1:0-92416 GCF_040629205.1 Streptomyces sp. NPDC005962
TCACACCTCGTTTCGGCGCCGGTCGATTCGACCGGCGCCTCAAGCCTCTGTGGAGCGGACGACGAGGTTCGAACTCGCGACCTCAACCTTGGCAAGGTTGCGCTCTACCAACTGAGCTACGTCCGCATGCCTCCGACCGGCTTTCACCGATCGGCGCGCGCATCACTCTAGCGGAGCTCCCGAAGGCGAACGAAGAGTGATGAGAGCGGGTGACAGGGATCGCACACTGCGCCTCCCCCTTGGAAAGGGGGCGCTCTACTACTGAGCTACACCCGCATGGTGTGTTCCTCGGGGTTTTGGCCTTCTCGCCTCGCCCCTCGGCGTGCTCCAGACTCTAGCGGACCACCCGGGGTGTTGTGCAACTCGGCTGAACGCCGACTGAACGCGCGGTTCAGCGGGACTCGTTGAAGGCTTCGTAGACCTTCTTGGGGATGCGCCCGCGCGGCGGCACCTCCATGCCGTTCGACCGGGCCCAGGCGCGCACCGCGGCCGGGTCCGGGGCCACGGAGGTGCGGCGGTAGGTCTTGCCGGAGCGGGACCGCTTGCGGCCCGCCTCCACGAACGGGGCGAGGGTGTCGCGAAGTTTCGACGCATTGGCGGAGGTGAGGTCGATCTCGTACGACTTGCCGTCCAGACCGAACGTGACCGTCTCCTCGGCAGCCCCTCCGTCGATGTCGTCGGAGAGCGTGACTACTACGCGCTGTGCCACGGATATCGGTCCTTTCGGGCTGCATCGTTGCGTTGACGTGCAAAGATGTCAGCTGTCCAGTTGTTAGCGAACAATGCTTTTTCATTTGTACAGCGACCGGCATTGTATTGTGAAGCCCCGGTAATTCCGTCAGCGTGTCACACCACAATCCGGACGACGCGTTTTTGCTGGATCTTTCCCTGGTGGTTGTCGTAGATGATGCGTGAGCGTGACCTCGGAAAGTTATCTACCCGCGTAGATTTTGCCTCGGGGTAGGCTTGGGCCACCGCCTTACGCACCAGCACCACACCATCGGGAGTGCCAGTGGCACGCGTCGTAGTCGACGTCATGCTCAAGCCGGAGATCCTCGACCCCCAGGGCCAGGCGGTGCAGCGCGCACTGCCCCGCCTCGGTTTCGAGGGCATCGCCGACGTCCGTCAGGGCAAGCGCTTCGAACTCGAAGTGGAGGGCCCGGTCGACGACGCCGCCCTCGCCCGTATCCGCGAGATCGCCGAGACCTTCCTCGCCAACACCGTGATCGAGGACTTCGATGTGAAGGTCGAGGCCGCCGAGGCCGACGCCACCGCGAAGGCGGAGTCGTGACCGCACGCGTCGGAGTCGTCACTTTCCCCGGGACCCTCGACGACCGCGACACCCAGCGCGCGGTCCGCACCGCCGGTCTCGAACCCGTACCGCTGTGGCACCGCGACAAGGACCTGAGGCAGGTCGACGCGGTGATCCTGCCGGGCGGCTTCTCCTACGGCGACTATCTGCGCGCCGGAGCGATCTCCCGCTTCTCCCCGGTAATGGAGACCGTCATCGCCCAGGCGAAGGCGGGTATGCCGGTGCTTGGCATCTGCAATGGGTTCCAGGTTCTCACCGAGACCCATCTGCTGCCCGGTGCGATGCTGCGCAACAACCATCTGCACTTCATCTGCCGCGATCAGAAGTTGCGGGTGGAAAACGCGGAGACCGCCTGGACCCGCTCGTATGAGCAGGGTCAGGAGATCAACATCCCGCTGAAGAACATCGACGGACGCTATGTCGCCGACGAGCGCGTCCTCGATGAACTGGAGGCCGAGGGCCGCGTCGTCTTCCGCTATCAGGAGCTGAACCCCAACGGCTCCCTGCGCGACATCGCCGGGATCTCCAATGCGGAGGGCAATGTCGTCGGCCTCATGCCGCACCCCGAGCACGCCGTCGAGCCCCTGATCGGCACCGGTCGCACCGATGGGCTCGGCTTCTTCACCTCGATCCTCAAGAGGCTGGTCAGCGCATGACCCTGGACACCACCAAGCACGCCGCCCAGACCCCGGACACCGATCAGCCCTGGGCCGAGCTGGGGCTGAAGCAGGACGAGTACGAGCGCGTCCGCGCCATCCTGGAGCGCCGGCCCACCGGCGCCGAGCTGGCCATGTACTCCGTCATGTGGTCCGAGCACTGCTCGTACAAGTCGAGCAAGGTCCATCTGCGGCAGTTCGGCGAGAAGGCCCCCGAGAGCGACGCCCTGCTCGTCGGCATCGGCGAGAACGCGGGCGTCGTCGACGTCGGCCAGGGCTACGCGGTCACCTTCAAGGTCGAGTCGCACAACCACCCCTCGTACGTCGAGCCCTACCAGGGCGCGGCCACCGGTGTCGGCGGCATCGTCCGCGACATCCTCGCCATGGGCGCCCGCCCGGTCGCCGTCATGGACCCGCTGCGCTTCGGCGCCGCCGACCACCCCGACACCAAGCGGGTGCTGCCCGGTGTCGTCGCGGGCATCGGCGGCTACGGCAACTGCCTGGGCCTGCCCAACATCGGCGGCGAGGTCGTCTTCGACCCCTGCTACCAGGGGAACCCGCTGGTCAACGCCCTGTGCGTGGGCGTCATGAAGCATGAGGACATCCACCTGGCCAAGGCGTCCGGCACGGGCAACAAGGTCATCCTCTACGGCGCCCGCACCGGCGGCGACGGCATCGGCGGCGTCTCCGTGCTCGCCTCCGAGACGTTCGACGACAGCAAGCCCACCAAGCGCCCCGCCGTCCAGGTCGGCGACCCGTTCCAGGAGAAGCTGCTCATCGAGTGCACCCTGGAGATCTTCAGGGAAGAGCTGGTCGAGGGCATCCAGGACCTCGGTGGCGCCGGTCTGTCCTGCGCCACCAGCGAGCTGGCCAGCGCCGGTTCCGGCGGTATGCGCGTCGAGCTGGACACCGTGCCGCTGCGCGACTCCTCGCTCTCCCCCGAGGAGATCCTGATGAGCGAGTCGCAGGAGCGCATGTGCGCGATCGTGACGCCGGAGAAGGCCGACCGCTTCCTGGAGATCTGCGAGAAGTGGGACGTCATCGCCACCGTGATCGGTGAGGTCACCGACGGCGAGCGGCTGGAGATCTTCTGGCACGGCGAGCAGATCGTGGACGTGCCGCCGCGCACCGTCGCCCACGAGGGCCCGGTGTACGAGCGCCCGTACGCCCGCCCCGACTGGCAGGACACCCTCCAGGCCGACGACGCGGGCAAGCTGCCCCGCCCGGCCACCGGGGACGAGCTGCGCGCGCAGGTGCTGCGCCTGATCTCCTCCCCGAACCAGGCGTCCAAGTCCTGGGTCACCGACCAGTACGACCGCTTCGTGCAGGGCAACACGGTCCTCGCCCAGCCCGAGGACTCCGGCATGGTCCGGGTCGACGAGGAGACCGGGCTCGGCGTCGCCGTCGCCACCGACGGCAACGGCCGCTACGCCAAGCTCGACCCGTACGCGGGCGCGCAGCTCGCCCTCGCCGAGTCGTACCGCAACGTCGCCGCGTCCGGCGCCAAGCCGCTCGCGATCTCCAACTGCCTCAACTTCGGCTCGCCGGAGGACCCCGCGGTCATGTGGCAGTTCGCGGAGGCCACCCGCGGTCTGGCGGACGGCTGCCTGACCCTGGGCACCCCGGTCACCGGCGGCAACGTCTCCCTCTACAACCAGACCGGGGAGACCGCCATCCACCCGACGCCGGTCGTCGCCGTCCTCGGCGTGATCGACGACGTCGCGCGGCGCACGCCGATCGCGTTCGCCGAAGAGGGCCAGCTGCTCTACCTGCTCGGCGACACCGCCGAGGAGCTGGGCGGCTCGGCCTGGTCGCAGGTGATCCACGACCACCTCGGCGGGCTGCCGCCCAAGGTCGACCTGGAGCGCGAGCGGCTGCTCGCCGAGATCCTGATCTCCGGCTCCCGCGACGGCATGGTGGACGCGGCCCACGACCTGTCCGACGGCGGCCTGATCCAGGCCCTCGCCGAGTCGTGCCTGCGCGGCGGCAAGGGCGCCCGGATCGTCGTCCCCGACGGCGTGGACCCCTTCCTGCTGCTGTTCTCCGAGTCCGCCGGCCGGGCCGTGGTGTCCGTCCCGCGCAGCGAGGAGATCCGCTTCAACGACATGTGCGGGGCGCGCGGCCTCCCCGCGGCCCGGATCGGTGTCGTGGACGGCGAGACGATCGACGTCCAGGGCCAGTTCTCGATCCCCCTGGCGGAGCTGCGGGAGCCCTACGAGGCGACCATCCCGGCCCTGCTGGCCTGAGCACCCGCCCGCGTGGCCCCGTCCCGACGTGGGCGGGGCCACGCTCGGGGCTTCGTCAGCTCTTCGCCCAGAAGGCGTTGGCGGCGTCGATGTCCTCGACGCAGTAGTCGATGTCGCTGATCTTCCCGCCGACGATGGTGAAGAACAGCCCGGTCTTCATGTCCAGCGTGCGGTTGCCGCGTTCGGCGCGGCAGTGCTGGCCCGAGATCACATGCCCGCGCCCGTCGGGCAGCACCGTCTCGATGTCGACCCGCAGGGTGCCGCCGGTCTCCTCGTATTCGGTGCGGTACAGCTGCATGCACGCGTCCCGGCCCTTGTGGTGCCCGGAGAGCATGTGGTCACCGGGCACATGCTGGACGACGTCCGTCGTCAGCAGCGTGGCGAGGGTGTCCAGGTCGCCTTGCTGGAACGCGGTGGCGGCGCGGCGCACCACGGCGGCATCGGGGTGCTCGCCCATGATTCCTCACACCTTTCGTACCCATAGATACCTCTTTATTCCCTTTCTCCATCCTCCGTCGAGCCCGCCCGGCTGTCGATAGGCTCGCTGCCATGCCGCCCCGTGCCCGCGCCCGTCGTTACGACCCCGCCAAGACCCGCGCCGCCGCGACCGCGCAGCTGCGGCACGTCCAGGAGGCGGTGCGCGGGCTGGACGAGGAGCGGCTCGACGCGCCCGCCCGGACCGGCGGCCGGTCGGTCCGTGAGCTGATCGCGCGGTTGCCGACGGCGGTGAACGAAGGCGACGCCGCCGACGTCCTGGCCGCCCGCTGTGCCGAGCTGGTCGTCCACACCGACGATCTGGCGGCGGCCACGGGCCTGGCCGTGCCGTACGACCGTCAGGCGCTGGCCACCGCCGTCCGGCTGCTGGCCGACGGCCTCGCGGCGAAGGCGCCCGGCGGGTCGGTCGAGCTGCGCATCCCGCCGTTCGCCGTCGTGCAGTGCGTGGCGGGGCCCCGGCACACTCGCGGCACCCCGCCGAACGTCGTCGAGACGGACCCGCTGACCTGGGTCCGGCTGGCCACCGGCCGGATCGGCTGGGCGGCGGCGCTGGAGTCCGGGGAGGTGAGGGCGAGCGGCGAGCGCGCCGATCTCGCCGCTCATCTCCCCGTCCGCGCTTAGGCGGAGACATCGCAGGTCAGGGCGGGTCGGGCGGGGTGCCGGGCGGGCCGGGCGCGGCCCTCGGTAAATGTGACATACGCCCCCCATCGGGTCCCTCGTTCGGACGCACAGCGGAACTGGCCTAGACTCGATGCCGTGCCACGTGGTGACGGACGACTCAGCCACGACCTGCTCCCCGGCGAGAAGGGCCCCCAGGACGCTTGCGGCGTCTTCGGAGTCTGGGCGCCGGGCGAAGAGGTCGCCAAACTCACCTATTTCGGGCTGTACGCGCTGCAGCACCGCGGTCAGGAGTCCGCGGGAATCGCAGTGAGCAACGGCTCCCAGATCCTTGTCTTCAAGGACATGGGTCTGGTCTCACAAGTCTTCGACGAGACCTCCCTCGGCTCCCTGCGGGGCCACATCGCGGTCGGTCATGCCCGCTACTCCACCACCGGAGCCTCGGTGTGGGAGAACGCGCAGCCGACGTTCCGGGCGACCGCCCACGGCTCGATCGCGCTGGGCCACAACGGGAATCTGGTCAACACCGCCGAGCTGGCGGAGCTGGTCGAGGCCCTGCCCAGAGACAAGGGCCGGGCCACCCAGGTCGCGGCCACCAACGACACCGACCTGGTCACCGCCCTGCTCGCGGGGCAGGTCGACGAGGACGGCAAGGCGCTGACGGTCGAGCAGGCCGCTCCGATCGTGCTGCCGAAGGTCAAGGGCGCTTTCAGCCTCGTCTTCATGGACGAGCAGACGCTGTACGCCGCCCGGGACCCCCAGGGCATCCGCCCGCTGGTGCTCGGCCGCCTGGAGCGCGGCTGGGTGGTGGCGTCCGAGTCGGCGGCGCTCGACATCGTGGGCGCGTCCTTCATCCGGGAGATCGAGCCCGGCGAGATGGTCGCGATCGACGAGAACGGTCTGCGTTCCACGACCTTCGCCGACGCCCGGCCCAAGGGCTGCGTCTTCGAGTACGTGTACCTGGCGCGCCCCGACACCGACATCGCGGGCCGCAACGTCTACCTCTCGCGCGTCGAGATGGGCCGCAAGCTGGCCAAGGAGGCCCCGGCCGACGCCGACCTCGTCATAGCGACGCCGGAGTCCGGCACCCCGGCCGCCGTCGGGTACGCCGAGGCGAGCGGGATTCCGTACGGCTCCGGGCTGGTCAAGAACTCCTACGTCGGCCGGACCTTCATCCAGCCGTCGCAGACCATCCGGCAGCTCGGCATCCGGCTCAAGCTGAACCCCCTCAAGGAGGTCATCCGGGGCAAGCGGCTGGTGGTCGTGGACGACTCGATCGTCCGTGGCAACACCCAGCGCGCCCTGGTGCGGATGCTCCGTGAGGCCGGTGCGCTCGAAGTGCACATCCGGATCAGCAGCCCGCCCATCAAGTGGCCCTGCTTCTTCGGCATCGACTTCGCGACCCGCGCCGAGCTGATCGCCAACGGGCTGTCGACCGAGGAGATCGGCAAGTCGCTGGGCGCCGACTCCCTCTCGTACATCTCCACCGACGGCATGATCGAGGCGACCACGATCGCCAAGCCGAATCTGTGCCGCGCCTGCTTCGACGGCGAGTACCCGATGGACCTGCCGGACCCGGGGCTGCTGGGCAAGCATCTGCTGGAGTCCGAGACGCAGGGCCAGAGCAGTGCCGACGCCGACGGTGTGCGGACGCTGACCGCAGGTGTCGGCGGCGCCGACGCGCTCCGCCGCCCCTGAGGCCCCGGCCCTCGTACGCGCTTCCCGAAACGAAAGAACCCAAGGTCATGTCTGAGACCACTGGTGCCAGCTACGCCGCCGCGGGCGTCGACATCGAGGCGGGCGACCACGCCGTCGAGCTGATGAAGGAGTGGGTCAAGAAGGCCAGCCGGCCCGAGGTCGTGGGCGGCCTCGGCGGCTTCGCGGGCCTCTTCGACGCCTCCGCGCTCGCCCGCTACCGGCGCCCCCTGCTGGCGTCCGCGACCGACGGGGTGGGCACCAAGGTGGACATCGCGCGCCGCATGGGCGTGTACGACACGGTCGGTCACGACCTGGTCGGCATGGTCGTGGACGACCTCGTGGTGTGCGGCGCCGAGCCGCTGTTCATGACCGACTACATCTGCGTCGGCAAGGTCCACCCGGAGCGGGTCGCCGCCCTGGTCAAGGGCATCGCCGAGGGCTGCGCCCTGGCGGGCTGCGCGCTCGTCGGCGGCGAGACCGCCGAGCACCCGGGGCTGCTGGGCGCCGACGACTTCGACGTCGCCGGGGCCGGTACGGGCGTCGTCGAGGCGGACGCGGTGCTGGGTGCGGATCGCATCCGTACGGGGGACGCGGTGATCGCCATGGCCTCGTCCGGACTTCACTCGAACGGGTACTCGCTCGTCCGCCATGTGCTCTTCGACCGGGCCGGCTGGGCGCTGGACCGCGAGGTTCCGGAGCTGGGCCGGGCGCTGGGGGAGGAGCTGCTGGAGCCGACCCGGATCTACTCGCTGGACTGCCTGGCCCTCACCCGGACGACCGAGGTCCACGCCTTCTCGCACATCACCGGCGGCGGGCTCGCCAACAACCTGGCCCGGGTCATCCCGGAGGGCCTGCGCGCGGAGGTGGACCGCTCGACCTGGACCCCCGGCGCGATCTTCGACCTGGTGGGGCGGCTCGGCTCGGTGGAGCGGCTGGAGCTGGAGAAGACCCTCAACATGGGCGTCGGCATGATGGCCGTCGTGCCGGGCGAGTCGGTGGACGCCGCGCTCACGACCCTGGCGGACCGCGGGGTGGACGCCTGGGTCAGCGGCGAGATCACCGACCGCACGGCCGGTGACACGGAAGCGGTGACGCTGACCGGTGACTACGCGAGCTGAGCTTGCCGCGTTGGTTACGCGGACAGCACAGAAGCCGGTCCGAGGCGGGTGCCCCGGACCGGCAGAGGTGCGGCGATTGCCGAGCGCCTTGAATGGGCGTAAATCAACCCCGCGGATGCGGGGATGCACATTCAGGCGCGGCGACGTTGCGCGGACGGATCAGACCGGTCGTCGTCCTCGTCGTCATCGTCGTTGTACAGATTCGCGTACTGTGCGTACGGATCATCGTCCAGCTCATCGTCATCCTCGAACGGCTCGCCATTCGGCGGCTCATTCGATGTCGGCGATGCGCCCAGCTCCTCGGCCAGGCGTGAGAGGTCAGTCCCGCCGCTGTTGTACTTCAGCTGGCGGGCGACCTTCGTCTGCTTGGCCTTGGCCCGGCCGCGCCCCATGGCTCGACCCCCTCAACGACGGGGCTCGACGGCCCCAGAGTCTTGACACGCGTTCACGTTCATGAATCGGAGCGGACTCTCCAAAGAGAGACCGATCCGTAGGGCTTCAACGGTACCTGCTTCTGTGGCCATACGGTACGTCGCCCACACGACGTGCCACGAGGCAGAACCCGCGGGGCGCCCCGTCCCCGCTGGTCAGCTGCGATTTTAACCTGTCTCCGGGGCCGACCCGCCGACGGGTGGTGAGGGATCTCTCGCCGAGGGGCCTCCGAGGGGTCTCTCACCGGCCGCCGCGGGCCGTTCCGGAGGGCGTTCTCGGCCCCCCCCGTACGGCCTGTCGCGGCGGTCCGCCGGGTGTCGGTCGAGCAATGCCCGAGCGACGCCCAGGTGTCCCCCGGGCGTCGCTCAGGCAGTGCTCAGGCGGTACTCGGCCCCTGCTCGGACGGTCCTCAGGCGGCGCCGTGACCCTCCGCCATGCGGTGTTCGGCGAGCCGGTCGGCGGCGGCCGCGGGCGGAATGCCATCGGTCCGGGCCCGATCAAAAATGGCCAAAGTCGTGTCAAAGATCTTTGACGCCTTGGCCTTGGCCCGCTCGAAGTCGAACCCGTGCAGCTCATCCGCGACCTGGATCACACCGCCCGCGTTGACCACGTAGTCCGGCGCGTAGAGGACTCCGCGGTCGGCGAGGTCCTTCTCGACGCCCGGATGGGCGAGCTGGTTGTTGGCCGCGCCGCACACCACCTTCGCGGTCAGCGCGGGCACCGTGTCGTCGTCCAGCGCGCCGCCGAGGGCGCAGGGCGCGTACACGTCGAGATCGGCGCGGATCAGGGCGGCGGTGTCCCGGACCGACTCGATCCGGGGGTGGCGGGCCAGTACCCGGTCGACCGACGCGGCGCGCACATCGGTGACGACGACCTCGGCGCCGTCCTCCAGCAGATGCTCCACCAGGTGGTGGCCGACCTTCCCGACGCCCGCGATGCCGACCCGGCGGCCGCGCAGGGTCGGCTCGCCCCAGGCGGCCTGGGCGCTGGCCCGCATGCCCTGGAAGACGCCGTAGGCGGTCAGTACAGAGGAGTCGCCGGCGCCGCCGTTCTCGGGGGAGCGGCCGGTGGTCCAGGGGCACTCGCGGGCGACGACGTCCATGTCGGCGACGTAGGTGCCCACATCGCAGGCGGTGACGTAACGGCCGCCGAGGGAGGCCACGAAACGGCCGTAGGCGAGCAGCAGCGCTTCGGTCTTGATCTCCTCGGGATCGCCGAGGATCACGGCCTTGCCGCCTCCGTGGTCGAGCCCGGCCAGCGCGTTCTTGTAGGACATGCCGCGGGCGAGGTTGAGCGCGTCGAGGACCGCCGCTTCCTCGGGGTGCTCCTCGGCGCTGTAGGCGTGGAAGCGGGTGCCGCCGAGGGCGGGGCCCAGGGCGGTCGAGTGGAGGGCGATGACGGCCTTCAGCCCGCTCTCCCGGTCCTGGCACAGCAGGACCTGCTCATGGCCGCCGAGATCGCTGCGGAACAGCATCGACAGGGGTGAGAGAGGGCTCGGCACGCGACTCTCCGTCGGACCGTCGACGCTGACGGTGTGACGTACGTCGGTCACGGTGGTGACTCCCATAGGTCGGGTAAGGCGCCCTCCGTGCTGGTGGGGAGGGCCGGTGGGCACGAGCGTAAGCCCTGGGAAGGCGCGGGAGCGGCCATGTCCCCGACGAGTCCGCATGGTGGTCGTGGGACGATGCCGTGAGCAGGGGGTAGGCAACTCCTGGCGGTGGTATCGGCCTTGAGGGAGCGCGTGTGACCTTGGCGTCTTCGGTGATTGTCCCGTATGCGGCGTATCTCCGTGTCTATGAGCCATTGGCCGCTTTTCCTGAACGGGAGCGCACGCACTGGGCACGCTATGCCAAGCGCGACGACCTCCCCGGTGCGCAGGACGAGCTGCGGCGCTCGCTCGCCGACCTGCTGCCTGTGCCGCCGGTGGCGGTTCCGGTGCACGAGAGCGCGGACGCCTTTGTGGCGGTCGTGGACGGCGTGACATGCGTCTGTCCGTGGCGGACGCGGCTGCGTGGCTGGTTGGCCCTGGAAGAGCTGCCCGAGCGCCTTCCCGGCCCCCTCCTGGACGCCGCGCTGCCCCCCGTGGTGCGCCGGCAGGCCTCCGCGGACTACGAGCAGTGGCTGGAGCGCAACCCGGACGCCCGGCCGTGGATTCGCTCGGCGACCTGGCATGTCCCGGTCCGCTGGTTCGTGCTCTTCGCCGACGGGGAGCGCGAGTACACCAAGGGTGAGGAGGGTCTCATCCTGCGTTACCGCACCCCGATGGTCCAGGCCAGGCGGCGGGTCGCGCGCGGGCTTAAGGTGCTCAAGGAGGCTCTCGGCGAGGGGCCGCTCATCGACGGCCTGGTCGACGTGGGCCGGTGGCTGGAGGAATTTCATCCCCGGTCGCTGGTCGAGCTGGACTACGGCGGTCTGGTGCACGTGGTGCCCGCCGGACAGCTGGAGGACGACCGCTCGGCGGCGGATGTGGCGGAAGGGCTCGCGGCACTGAAGGACGGGGACGGGGAGCGCGCGGGCAGCGCGTACGAGCGGCTCACGGACCGGTGGAGCGAGATCCGGAACCGGCAGAACGCCAGCTGAGACGGATCGGGTCCGGGAAAACGGAGCCATCGGGCGGCGGGGTGCGTCAGAGAACCGGAGCGGGGGGACGTAGGTCCCGATCCGGGCCATTGCGTCAATGGTGATCTAAAGCACTGACTTCGGGTCTTGCGGCAATCCCCCATCCTCGTGTCAAAATAGGACAAGGAGTCCGGGAAGTTCTCCTTCCGCCCAAGTATGGGCGGATTCATCGGTATTGCCCTCCTTGGTGGATCTGATACCCCTGATCCTGTTGTGACTGATCGTCACGGTCGCGTGACTGTCCGCTATGACATGGTCCATCGGCTTCCGTCGAGGTTGGGCACCTGAGAGGGCAATTCCATCGGTTTGGCCGACGGGGCTGGACAGATGGTGTAGTTGTAGTGCCGAGGACAAGCCGTTCGTCCTATAACCGACTCGGCCCGCGTCCGCCATTTCGGGCAACGCGGGTCAAGGTGCAGAATTTAGAGGAAAGAACCGTGATGGTTCGGTTCTCCCGAGGAGGCCGCTCATGACCGCTCGCACCCCTGATGCCGAGCCGCTGCTGACCCCGGCTGAGGTTGCCACCATGTTCCGTGTGGACCCGAAGACGGTCACGCGCTGGGCCAAGGCAGGCAAGCTCACGTCCATCCGCACGCTTGGAGGGCACCGGCGCTACCGCGAAGCGGAGGTCCGTGCACTTCTCGCGGGCATCCCGCAGCAGCGCAGCGAGGCCTGAACAACCGCATAACCGGGCATATCCGGGCCCCCCAGCCCGGTTTTCGCCTGTATGGCTCCACCACGACGGGTGCCTGCCCCAACAGGCCATCACCGCTCGACATGGGTGCGTCGTCGATCGCGCTGGACTCCGCCGGGTCCAGCGCGATCTTTTTTATGCCCGCGTGGCGGGCGCTCCGCACCCGTCTGACGGGCCGTCCGCCGGGGTTCGGGACAGGGCCGGGGAGGGTCTTGACGGCCCGCGAGGGGTGCCCGGCCGGGGGTGTGGGTATGGCCTGGGAATGGCCCGGACAGAGGGTGCAATTGCACATATTAAATTGACCTGTTGTGAGGCGGGTGTAAGTTCCCCCACTCTCCCGGCGCTTCCGGTGACTCCCGTCACACAGTTCAACGCTTGTCGATTTCCGCTGAACTGCGGTAAAGGCTTACCGAGTTGATGGATCATCGGCGGGCACCGGCCCGGAAGCCTCCCCGGGCCCGGGGTCCCCGGGTGCCGCCTCGGCGGGCGCCGCGGCCTCCGCGGGCTCCATCGCCAGCCGCAGCAGCCGATGGCAGACCGGGCAGCGCCGGGTGAAGTGGCGGTAGACCGAGGCGGCCGCCAGATGGGCCCGCAGCAGAGCCCTGGTCTCATGTTTCGCGGTCGTCGTCATGTGCCGCACCTCCCGGCCAGCCCCACGCCACCTTCAGTTCTGGGTACCGCCGCGCGCGGGTCGCCGTCAAGACGACCGAAGGCCCGGATTCTGTGTGCGAATCCGGGCCTTCGAGTGTTGTGCGGTCCTGACGGGATTTGAACCCGCGGCCTCCACCTTGACAGGGTGGCGAGCACTCCAAACTGCTCCACAGGACCATCAGTGACGCTCCACAGCTTGTTCGCTGTGTGCCTCGCTGCTCTGCGTCACAGACTCTACAGCAGGTCAGGGGGTGCGGTCGAACTCGCGCCCGCCCGGCCCGTCCGGCGGCTCCGGACGGGCCGGACGGCTACGGCGCCACCGCGTCGATGGCCTTCACGATGCGCTTGTCGGAGACCGGATAGGCCGTGCCCAGGGCGTGCGCGAAGTAGCTGACCCGCAGCTCCTCGATCATCCAGCGAACCTCCAGCGCCTCTGGGGGCACCGGGCGGCCCGCCGGGAACTGCTCCAGCAGCCAGGCGTACTCGTCCCGCATCTCCCTGACCTTCGCCATCCGGGTGCGGTCCCGCTCGGCGTTGGTGGGGAGCTGCTGGAGGCGGCGGTCCACGGCCACCAGATAGCGCATGAGGTCCGGGAGGCGGCGTACCCCGTGCGCGGTCACGAAGCCCGGCGTGATCAGCTCCGAGAGCTGTTCCCGGACGTCCGCGAGGGACGCCAGCAGCACCGGGCTCTTGATGCCCTTCAGCCGGCGCTCGCACGCCTGCCAGGCCGCCAGCACCTCCTGGACCTTCCGGACGGTGTCCAGCGTGGCGTCCGCGATGTCGGCCCGTACCGCGTCGAAGAGCTTGCGGAACGATTCCTCGTCCCACACCGGGCCACCGCGCGCCGCGATGAGCCGGTCGGCGGCGGCGGAGACACAGTCCTCGAAGAGCGCCGCGATATTGCCGTGCGGGCTGCTGGAGAGGGCCAGCTTGGCCGTGTTGGTCAGCTTCCCCTGCGCGAACTTCGCCGGGCTGGACGGCAGCTGGAGCAGGATCAGCCGACGGGTGCCCCGCCACATCGCCCGCCGCTGCTCGGGCTCGGTGTCGAAGAGCCGCAGCGCCACCGAGGCACCCTCGTCCACCAGCGCCGGATACGCCTTGACCGGCTGGCCGCCGCGGCGGGTCTCGAAGGTGCGCGGCAGCGTGCCGACCGTCCACGAGGTCAGCCCGCCGCGCTGCTCGATGCCGACGGCCTCCTTCGAGGACTCGAACACCTTGGAGATCGCCGCCCGGGTCTTCGGCTTCAGCCGCTGCTTGAGCGCCTCCAGGTCCTCGTCCTCGGCGAGTTTGCGGCGCCGCTCGTCGACCACCCGGAAGGTGATCTTCAGATGGTCGGGGACCTTGGCCGGGTCCCAGTCCTCCGGCTCGATCCGCACCCCCACCATCCGGTGCAGCTCCCGGCCCAGCGCGGCCGTCAGCGGCTCCTGGAGCGGCACGGCGCCGTCCAGGAAGCGCTTGGCGTAGTTCGGCGCCGGGACGTAGTGGCGGCGCACCGGCTTGGGCAGCGACCGGATCAGCTCGGTGACCAGATCCTCGCGCAGCCCCGGGATCTGCCAGTCGAAGCCGTCCGGGGTGACCTGGTTGAGCACCTGGAGGGGGATGTGGACGGTCACACCGTCCGCGTCCGCCCCCGGCTCGAACTGGTACGTCACCTTGAACTTGAGGCTCCCCTGACGCCAGGAGTCCGGATACGCGTCCTTGGAGACGCCCTGCGCCCGCTCGTTGATGAGCATCGACTTCTCGAAGTTGAGAAGCTCCGGCTCTTCATGGCGCTTGTGCTTCCACCACGAGTCGAAGTGCGCCCCGGACACCACATGCTCCGGAATGCGCTGGTCGTAGAAGTCGAAGAGCGTCTCGTCGTCCACCAGGATGTCGCGGCGCCGGGCGCGGTGCTCCAGCTCCTCCACCTCGCCCAGCAGCTTCCGGTTGTCCTGGAAGAACTGGTGGTGGGTGCGCCAGTCGCCCTCGACCAGGGCGTTGCGGATGAACAGGTCACGGCTGGTCTCGGGGTCGATCCGGCCGTAGTTGACCTTCCGCTGGGCGACGATCGGCACGCCGTACAGCGTGACCCGCTCGTACGCCATCACCGCCGCCTGCTTCTGCTCCCAGTGCGGCTCGCTGTAGGTGTGCTTGACCAGGTGCTCGGCGAGCGGCTCGATCCACTCCGGCTCGACCTTGGCGTTGACCCGCGCCCACAGCCGGGACGTCTCGACCAGCTCGGCCGACATCACCCAGCGCGGCGGCTTCTTGAACAGCGCCGACCCGGGGAAGACGGCGAACTTGGCACTGCGCGCGCCCAGGTATTCGTTCTTCGCGCTGTCCTTCCCGCCCTCCCCCCCGGCGTTCTTGAGGCCGACGTGGGAGAGCAGCCCGGACAGCAGCGACTGATGGATGCGGTCCGGCGCCGCGTCCTGCTCGGACAGCTGGATGTCCATGGTCTTGGCGACCGTACGGAGCTGGCTGTAGATGTCCTGCCACTCGCGTATGCGCAAGTAGTTCAGGTACTCGTTGCGGCACATACGGCGGAACGCGGACGAGGACAGCTCCTTCTGCCGCTCCCGGATGTATTTCCACAGGTTGAGGAAGGCCAGGAAGTCGCTCGACTCGTCCTTGAACCGGGCATGCTGCTGGTCCGCCTGCTGCTGCTTGTCGGAGGGGCGCTCGCGCGGGTCCTGGATGGACAGCGCCGCCGCGATCACCATGACCTCGCGGACGCAGCCGTTGCGGTCCGCCTCCAGCACCATCCGGGCCAGCCGCGGGTCCACCGGTAGCTGGGCCAGCTTCCGGCCGACCGGGGTGAGCCGTTTGCGCGGGTCCTTCTGCTTGCCGTCCAGCGCGTGCAGCTCCTCCAGGAGCTGGACGCCGTCCTTGATGTTGCGCCGGTCCGGCGGGTCGAGGAACGGGAACTTCTCGATGTCGCCGAGCCCCGCCGCGGTCATCTGGAGGATGACGGAGGCCAGGTTGGTACGGAGGATCTCGGCGTCGGTGAACTCCGGGCGGGTGAGGAAGTCGTCCTCGGAGTACAGCCGGACGCAGATGCCGTCGCTGGTCCGGCCGCAGCGGCCCTTGCGCTGGTTGGCGCTGGCCTGCGAGACCGGCTCGATGGGCAGCCGCTGGACCTTGGTGCGATGGCTGTAGCGGGAGATCCTGGCCGTGCCCGGGTCGATCACGTACCGGATGCCGGGGACGGTCAGCGAGGTCTCCGCGACGTTCGTCGCGAGGACGATCCGGCGGCCGCTGTGTCTCTGGAAGACCCGGTGCTGCTCGGCGTGCGACAGCCGGGCGTACAGCGGCAGTACTTCGGTGGATCTGAGCTGCTTCTTGGTCAGCGCGTCGGCCGTGTCCCGGATCTCCCGCTCGCCGGAGAGGAAGACCAGGATGTCGCCAGGACCCTCGGACTGGAGCTCGTCCACGGCGTCGCAGATCGCGGTGATCTGATCCCGGTCGCTGTCCTCGCCGCCCTCCTCCAGCAGCGGCCGGTAACGCACCTCCACCGGATACGTACGCCCGCTGACCTCGACGATCGGCGCGTCACCGAAATGGCGGGAGAAGCGCTCCGGGTCGATGGTCGCGGAGGTGATCACGACCTTGAGGTCGGGGCGGCGGGGGAGGAGCTGGGCCAGATAGCCGAGCAGGAAGTCGATGTTGAGGCTGCGCTCATGGGCCTCGTCGATGATGATCGTGTCGTACTGGCGCAGCTCGCGGTCGGTCTGGATCTCGGCGAGCAGGATGCCGTCCGTCATCAGCTTGATGTGGGTGTCCGGGCTCACCTGATCGGTGAAGCGGACCTTCCAGCCGACCGACTCCCCGAGCGGCGTCCCGATCTCGTCCGCGATGCGCTCGGCGACCGTGCGGGCCGCGATCCGGCGGGGCTGGGTATGGCCGATCAGCCCCTTGACGCCGCGGCCCAGCTCCATACAGATCTTGGGGATCTGGGTGGTCTTCCCGGAGCCGGTCTCGCCCGCGACGATCACCACCTGGTGATCGCGCACGGCCGCGAGGATGTCGTCCCTCTTCTGGCTGACCGGCAGTTCTTCCGGATAGGTGACGTCCGGTACGGCGGTGCGGCGGTTCGCGACCCGGACTTCCGCCCGGTCGATGTCCTCGGCGATCTCGCCGAGCACGGCCGCACGGGCCTCGGGTTTGCGTATCCGGCGCGCGCCGTCGAGCCGGCGCCCCAGCCGCTGCTGGTCGCGCAGCATCAGCTCGGGGAGCCGCTCCAGGAGGGCGGGCAGGGCGGGGGCAGGAGTCGTGGACATACGGACCCCAGGATCTCACCTCGGCAAAACGACTGGCGAACCATTTCCGCCGGGTGTTGTCCGGGCCACGTCGTGCGATATGCCGGGATGGTCCGTTCTACGTTGAGCACATGGCGGACGACGACTCCCCGTGGGCCCGGTTCAAGCGCAGCCCGTGCTTCCCGGCCGCGGTCATCGTGCTGATCATCTCGGCGGGCGCGGGGCTCTTCGCGGGCTCGTACACCTACGCCTTCGCCAACCCCACCCCGCGCCAGATCCCCGTCGCCGTCGTGAGCGCCCACCGGGGCGAGGTCCCGCCGCGGCGCTTCGTCGCCGGGATGGAGAAGGCCCTGAACGCCTCGCTGCGGCTGCACCGCGAGCCCGGTTACGGCCGCGCCCGCTGGGCCGCCGAGGAGCAGCGGATCTTCGGGATTCTGCGGACCCGCGGCCGCGGCGTCGAGCTGGATCTGTCCTCAGCCGCGGGCGCCAGCGTCGCCCAGGTGCTCGCCTCGGCCGGTACGAAGGTGGGCCGGGCGGTGGGCGTGCCCGTCGCCGTACGGGACCTGAACCCGCTCCAGCCGGGCGATCCGCGGGGCCTGGCGGTCTTCTACATCTCGCTGGCCGCGGTGATCATGGGCTTCCTGGGCGCCGTCCAGCTGAGCGTCAACGCGGCCGGTCTGACCCCGGCCGGGCGGATCGCCTTCACCCTCGCCTACGCCCTGCTCGGCGGCTTCGTCATCGCCGCGATCGTCGACTGGGGGCTCGGCGCGCTGGACCTCCCCTTCGCCGGGTCCTGGGCGATCCTCGCGCTGACCATGTTCACCTCGGGGATGGTCTTCTCCATGTTCAACGTCCTGTTCGGGCGCTGGGCGCTCATTCCCACCTGGGGCCTGATGGTCCTCCTCGGCAACCCCTCGTCGGGCGGCGCGGTCTCCTGGCCCCTGCTCCCGTCCCTGCTCGGCACCGTGGGCCGCTGGCTCCCGCCGGGCGCCTCCGTCAACGCCCAGCACACCGCCGTCTACTTCGGTGAGCACCAGCACGCCTTCCCGTTCCTGGTGCTGGCCGGGTGGTCCCTGGTCTCGACCGTCGTCTTCTGGATCTGGCGCCACCGCCACCCGGGCGGCCGCCCGGGCACGGCGACACCATCCGCGTGAGCGCGTGAACGAAAAAGATCCCCCTCCTGGTGTCAGGAGGGGGATCTTCTATGGAGCGCCGAGCAGGCCTTGCACCTACATCCCTCGTTTGGAGACGAGTATCTTGCCTTAGACGACCGACGCATCAACTCCCGCCCCTCGGGGCGGTGTTGCAAGATCTACTTTACCCCACCCGGGGGCCCGCCGCGCAATCGCCGTCACGGCGCGGTGCCGGGGCGCCGCGCCGCAGTTCGTCGTTGAGGCGCCGGGCCTCTTCGAGCTGGTCCTCCAGTCCGACGATGCGGCAGGCGGCGTCTATCGGGGTGCCCTGGTCGACGAGGTGCCGGGCACGCGCGGCGATGCGCAGCTGGTGGCGCGAGTAGCGGCGGTGGCCGCCCTCCGAGCGCAGCGGTGTGATCAGACCGGCTTCGCCGAGGGCCCGCAGAAAGGCCGGAGCGGTGCCGAGGAGATCGGAGGCACGGCCCATGGTGTAAGCGGGGTAATCGTCGTCATCGAGCCGGTTGTGCTGCTGGTCCTCGGCCACTGACACCTCATCCGTCATCTCGTCGGTCGCGTCGTCGGTCGCGCGTCGAGGGGCCCTGGCGCCTTTCCGGCACCAGGGCCCCGAGGGGTTCAACACCATTTTCCGCGAACTCGTCTGCGCAGACGAGTGTGCGGGGATCGCGGATCTCTGACCGGGGACCACCTTCCCTTCAGGGGCATGCGGTACCCGAGCGGACTCAGCTCTTCGCCCGGGCGATCCTGATGGTGTCCGCCTCCTTGTCGTCGGTGACTGCCGCGCCCTTCCGGGCGCCGTGACTACGACTGGGAATCTAACTCCGGCGAGCGGTCCATGTCTACAGTCGCCGCGACAGATTTTCATCGGTTCGGAAGGGCAGAGATCTGGCACACGCGGGCCAGCCAAGCGTGCGGGGCGGCAGAGCGGGCAGACGAGCCTCTGCAAAGCGGCATATCCGATGCGACCAGGGGTGTACGTCTATGAACGGCACGAAGACCGCCAATACCCGGCCCACGGCCTCCACCGTGGTGCGGGGTGACAGCCCCGGCGGCATCCACCGTGCCCGCGCCGTCACCCGGGCCTTCACCAAGGGGCTCAGTCCCGCCCCGACGTCCGACGCGACCGACGCGATACTCCTGGTGGTGTCCGAACTGGTCACCAACGCGCTGCGCCACGGGGGCGGCCGGTACACCCTCGAACTCTTCGCGGGCCCGGACACGGTGACCGTCGCCGTCAGCGACCCGAACCCGGCGGCTCCCCGGGCCCGTCCGCCCGACCTGAACGCCGGCACCGGCGGCTTCGGCTGGCACATGGTCCGCCGTCTGGCCCGGGAGGTGACCATCACCCGGGGCCGCGGCAAGACGATCTACGCGAGCCTCCCCCGCTGACCGCGGACGGCCCCGGCGCGCACCTCAGGCCGCGCGCACGCAAAAAAATCCCTCCCCTGGCATCAGGAGAGGGATCTTCTATGGAGCGCCGAGCAGGCCTTGCACCTACATCCCTCGTTTGGAGACGAGTATCTTGCCTTAGACGACCGACGCATCAACTCCCGCCCCTCGGGGCGGCGTTGCAAGATCTACTCTACCCCACCGCGGCACGCCGCCGTTCCCGTCGGCCGCGAGATGGTCCTCCACCGCCGCCCGAAGGGCCGTGAGCAGCGCCTCCACCGCCGGGGCGCGGGTGGTCTCCGCCCTCAGCAGGGCGTGCAGGCGGCGCGGCGGCCAGTCGCGGAGGGGGCGGGCCACCACCCGCGGGTCGGGCCGCGGCGGCAGGGCCAGGCCCTCCGCGACCGCCGCGCCCACGCCGTGCGCGACCAGGTCATGGGCGGTGGCGGGGTCGTTGGTGATGGCGACGGCCCGTGGCTCGAAGCCCGCCCGGGAGCAGGCGGCGGCGAACTCCTCGCGGTCCTCGTCCAGCACCCAGGACTCGTCGGCCAGCGCGCTGAGGGGGATCGTCCGCAGGTCGGCCAGGGGGTGGTCGACGGGGAGCAGCACACAGCGCGGATCGCTGATGAGCGGAAGGTCCACCACATCGGCCTCGGCCACGACGGGCCGCGCCCCGGCGCCGGGGACTGCTTCGGGATCGGAGCCGGGGCCGGGGACCGCTTCGGGGCCGGTGCCGGGCACTGCGTCGGGGCCGGTTCCGGTGCCAGGGCCGGTTCCGGTTCCGGTGCCGGTTCCGGTGCCGGTTCCGGTGCCGGGGTCGGGGCCCGGGGCGTCCGGGCGGGTGTCGGCGCGGACGCTCACCAGGGCCACGTCGGTCGTGCCGTCCCGCAGTGAGCGATACGCGTCCGGGGAGGTCGCCCGCTCCAGGACGACCTGCACATCGGGCCGGGCGGACCGCAGCCGGGCCACCGCGCCGGGCAGCAGCGAGGCGCACGCGCTGTGGATCGCGGCCACCCGCACCACGCCGCGCGCGTGGGCGGCGTACGTGCGGAACTCGTCCTCGACGGCTCCCAGCGCCGACAGCACCACCTCGGCGTGCTGGGCCAGCCGGCGGCCCGCCGCGGTGAGCCGCACCCCGCGCCCCGACCGCACCGCGAGCTGGACGCCGATGGTGCGTTCCAGCGCGCGCATGCGGTAACTGACAGCGGGCTGGGTGTAACCCAGTAATTCGGCGGCGGCGGTGTAGGAACCCGCGCGCGCCACGCCTGCTATGACCGCCAACTGATGGATGTCGAGCACATGAACCACTGTAAAAGGAGTTTATGGATGCCGGGAAGATCCTTATTGGACGTATGGTCTCGGCGCCCTCCACACTCAAGGAGGCGGCCGGTCGACGGCCGTTGGTCAACACGCCGTTCGCGTGAGCTGAGCCCGCTGAGCCTAATTTCGTATTCGCCGCCGCCTCCCTCACCGACCACCCCCCTCATTCGGTGTGCTGCCGATCCAAACCTTGCGGGATTTCCCTAGAATTTCCGCGGATTGGAATGGAACATGTCTGACAAAGACGGCTGGAACAGAATGCAGCCGGTGCTCGCACAGGGCGCCGTACAGCATCAGATGTCGCTGAACGAGACCTTCCATCCACCCCTGCCGGCCGTCCTGCGGGCCGTCCGGGAAACCGCCGCCGACGCGCACCGCACCCTGGACGCACTGGGATTCGGCCTGTCCCGGACCATCGGCGAGCACCTGGGGGTGGAGCCCGGCGACATCGCCGTCGGCCCCGGCTCCGGCGCACTGCTCCAGCTGCTGTTCTCCGTCCACACCGGGCCGGACACCCACACCGTGCACGCCTGGCCGTCCTGGGAGGCCTACCCGATGATGGCGGCCAACGCCGCCTCCGCCACCGTGCGGGTACCGCTGCGGGACGAGACGCACGACTTGGACGCGATGGCGGCCGCCGTCAGCGACCGGACGCGGCTGGTCATCGTCTGCAACCCCAACAACCCCACCGGCACCGCCGTCGGCCAGGCGGCGCTGCGGCGCTTCCTCGGCCTGCTGCCCTCCCACGTCACCGTGCTGATCGACGAGGCGTACCTCGACTTCGCCGACCCGGACGCCGCCGCCGTCGCCCACGGCGTCGACCTGTACCGGGAGGACGAGCGGGTGTGCGTGGTGCGCACCTTCTCCAAGTCGTACGGCCTGCTCAGCCTGCGCGTCGGCTACCTCGTCGGGCATGAGCGCGCCCTCGCGCCGCTGCGCGGCGCCCTGACCTTCTACCGGGTCGGCGCGGCCGCCCAGGCCGCGGCGGTCGCCGCGCTCGCCGAGTCCGCCGCGATCCGCTCCCAGTGCGAGGAGACCGCCCGCGAGCGGGAGCGGCTGTACGGCGTGCTGACCGAACAGGGCTGGCGGGTGACGCCCAGCCAGGCCAACTTCCTGTGGCTGCCGATGGAGTCCGGCGTCGAGCGCTTCACCCAGTTCTGCGCGGACCACGGCGTGCTGGTGTGCGGAAAGCCGGGCGAGGGCGTACGGGTCACCATCGCCGAGCCCGCGGCGAACGACGCGTTCGCGCAGCTGGCCGCGAAGGCGCGGGAAACGGACGGCCATACCGGAGGGGCGGCCCCGGCCTGCGGGGAGGCGGCGCACGCCGACGAGGAGGCCCCGTGACGGCCGCCCCGCACACCGCGGTGGGCGCCCCCGCCGACCCGCTCTCCGCCGCCCACCCCACCCTCGCCCGGCTGCTGCGCGACCTCGAATCCCGCTGGCCGTCCGGCGGCGAGCGCGTCCACCGGATATCCCGCTACGCCCTGCTGCCCGCGGGCAAGATGCTGCGCCCGCTGCTGCTCGTGGAGTCGGCCAGGGCCGTGGGCGGCGGTTACGAGGAGAGCCTGCCCGCCGCGCTCGGCGTGGAGTATCTGCACGCCGGGTCGCTGGTCCACGACGACGTCATCGACGGCGACGCGCTGCGCCGCGGCCGCCCCACGGTCGTGGCCCGGTACGGCGTCGCGGACGCCGTCGTCACCGGCGACGCCCTCATCATGGGCATGTTCGCCGCCGTCGCCGAGTGCGCCGACCAGGGCCTGCCCGCCGAACGGCTGCTGGAGGCCGTACGGGTCCTGGCCCGCGCGGGGGTCGACCTGTGCCGCGGCCAGGCGATGGAGGCCGACCTGTGCGGGGACGCGGCGTGCGGACTCGACCGCTACCTCACGATGATCTCCCTCAAGACCAGCGCGCTCTTCCGCGGTGCCTGCCAGGCCGGGGCCCTCCTCGGCGGCGGCGACGCCACCTGGCAGCGGGCCCTCACCTCGTACGCCGAACACCTCGGGCTCGCCTTCCAGATGCACGACGACCTGCTGCCGTACACCAGCGAAACGGCGGCCACCGGCAAGTCCGCGCTGAGCGACACCGCCAACGGACGCCCCACCTTCCCCGTGCTGGTGGCGTACGAGCGGGCGTCCGCCGCCGAACGCGAAACCCTGCGGACCGCGCTGCGGGGGACGCTGCCCGCGCCGGACGCCTACGACGCCGTACGCCGCGTCCTGGACTCCACCGGCGCGCTGCGGGCCGCGCGCGAGCGCGCCCGTGCGGAGGTGGCCCACGCCAAGGACCGCCTCGCGGAACTTCCGCCGACCGAGGGCTCCGCCGTGCTCGCCGCCATCGCGGACTTCTCCGCCGACCGGGAGCGCTGACGTGCCCGGGGCGTTCGCCACCGGCGCTTGGGCGCAGTCTTGGGCGCGCTTTTCGACGCGCTTTTGGGCGCATGTGCAGACCTGGCGGCTGTACACCCTGTCCTACCCCGGCCTCGTCGGCCTGGCCGGTGCCGCCCAGACCGACGGCCCGCCCTCGGCGCCACATCTGTGGGCCGCCTGGGCCGTCCCCACCCTGAGCTGGATCGCCGGGCACTACCTCGGCGACTACTTCGACCGCGACTTGGACGCCATCGGCAAACCGCAGCGCCCGATCCCCTCGGGACGGCTGACCCCCCGCGCGGCCGTGGCCTCCGGCGTCCTGTGCGCCCTCGCGGCCGCCGCCGTCACCGCGCTGGCCGCGTGGACCGCGCTGCTGCTGGTCGCGGGCGGCATGGCGGGCATCGTCGCGTACAGCAAGGTGTTCAAGGGCCGCGGGCTGTCCGGCAACGCGGTGCGGGGCGCGCTGACGGCACTCACCGTCGTCTTCGGGGCGCTGACGGCCGGAACGGAGCCGCGCTGGCCCGCGGTCCTGCTCGCCGCCCTCGCCTTCTGGGCCCATGACACGGCGTCCAACCTGGTCGGCACCCTCCGCGACGTCGACGGCGACCGCAGCGGCGGCTACCAGACGCTCCCCGTCCGCCGCGGCGTCCGCTACGCGGCGCGCACCGCCGCCCTGCTGTACGCGTCTGCGGTCGTCGCCGCCGCGGCCTGCGTACCGTTCGCCCCGCCCGAGGGGCGTACGGCCTTCGGCGCCCTGCTGCTCGTCGCGGCGGTCTGCGGCACCGTCGCCTTCGCCCCGCTGCTGCGCGGCGCGGCCCCGCTGACCCCGGCACGGGCGCTGCGGGCCCACGCGGTGCTGGTCGCCGAACGGCTGATCCTGGCGGGCGCGGTGCTCGCGGGCGGCCGAGGCCCGGCCCCGGCCCTGGCGGTACTCGCCCCGCTGCTCGCCCTCAGCGTGGCCACCCAGGCCAGGATGCGCACCCGCCACGAGTTCCCGCCGGACGACTGGGACGCGGAGGGACGCCCCGAACAACCCCCCACCCCGGCGCCCCACCCGGCCACACCCTCGGCCCGCCGCCCGGACCCCGCCCCGCAGCCGGACCCCGGCCCGCAGCCGAACCTCGGCCCGCCGCCGGACCCTGCCTCGCCCCCCGACCCCGGCCCGCAGCCGGACCCCGGCCCGGAGCGTGCCGGGCGTCGGTTCGGGGGTGGCGGGGTGGGCGAGCGCTCCTCCGGTGCCGATGGCTCGCCCCGGTCCGTTCGCGCCGCACTACGGAAGGATCGTCCGAGCCCATGGTGAGCCCACCCATGATCCACCGGATCGACGCGGCCGTC
The DNA here is from genome assembly GCF_040629205.1 of Streptomyces sp. NPDC005962. Lineage (NCBI taxonomy): Bacteria > Bacillati > Actinomycetota > Actinomycetes > Kitasatosporales > Streptomycetaceae > Streptomyces > Streptomyces sp. NPDC005962. The sequence continues at coordinate 24,336 of NZ_JBEXVE010000039.1, forward strand.
ACGGCCGGTGCCGAGGCGCTGTTCGCCCGGCGGCGGCCGGACGGGGTGTTCGCCCCCGACGCGGCGGAGGACCGGTTCTCCCCGGCGAACACCGCCCTCGCGCTCATCGCCCTGCACCTCGCCGAGCAGCCCGAGCAGCCCGAGCAGCCCGGGAAGACGGACCCGCTCCTCGCCCGCGGCGCCGACCGGCTCGTCAAGGCGCAGCGTGACACCGGCGGCTGGGCCATGCGCGGTGTGGCCGACGAGGTGCTGACCACCGCCGTCGTCACCGACGCGCTCGACCTGGTCGCCCCCCGCCACGCGGCCCCCGCCGTACGCGCCGGGCGGCAGCGGCTGACGCAACTGGGCGGCCCCGAGGCGCTGCCGGAGCCGGTGATGGCGGGGCTGACCCGGCAGTTCGGCGTCCTCGCGGGACGGCTGGACGAGGCGGCGCTGCCCCGTCTCCCGCTGGAGGCGCTGCTGCTGCGCGGGCCCGCGCGGCGGCTGCTCAGCCTGCGGCTGCCGATCCTCGCGAGCATGGCGCTCGGCCAGGCCACGGTGCGCCGCCGCACCCAGGGGCTGGTACGGCGGCGGCTCAACGCCCTGGCCCGGCCCGCCGCGCTGGCCGTCGTCCGCGAAGCGTACGAACGGGAGGGCGCGAGCGGGTCGTTCAGCACCGACCCGTGGCTGACCGGCCTCATCTGCGTCGGCACCACCCGCTCCGGCCTCGCCCCGGACATCGTGCGGGCCGCCGCCGGATGGCTGCGGTCGGAGGCGGACGCGGACGGCGGGTGGGAGCTGATGCCGCTGGACGTCACGTGGTCGAGCTTCGCCGCCGCCGCCCTCCTGGAGGCGGGGTACCCGGACGACCCGCGGCTGACGGCGACCCGCGCGATGTTCCAGGACCGCCAGCAGAACACCCCGTTCGCCGCTCTCGCCTGCCCGCCCGGCTACTGGGGTTTCTCCAGCGCGCACAGCTGGCCCATGGCGCTGGAGACCGCGGAGATCAGCTCGGTGCTGCTCCGCCTCCCCGGCGGCGGTGACGATCCGCACGTACGGCGCGGCATCGACTGGCTGACCCGTACGCAGGACTCCGCGGGCTCCTGGAGCCTGGCCGTACGGAACAGCAAGCCGGGCGGGTTCGGCCCCTGCCCGCAGATGACGGCCAAGGCCGTCCGTGCGCTGCTGGACCACGGCGCGGGCCCCGGCGACCGGCGCGTGGTGAAGGCCGTGCGCTGGCTCATCTCGCGGCAGCGGACGGACGGTTCGGCGGACGGTTCGTACGAGGCCCTCTGGTACCGGGGCCGCACGGCGGGCACGTCGGTGGTGCTGGAAACCCTGTGCCGCACGGTGGGCGCCGCGCATCCGGCGGCCGCACGGGCGACCGCGTGGCTGCTGCGCACCCAGGCCGACGACGGCTCCTGGGGCGGCGGCGAGCGGGGGGCCGAACCCGAGAACGGCGGCGGCACGGTGGAGGACACCGCCTGGGCGCTGTACGCGCTCCTCGCCGCGGGCCACGACCCCGAATCGCAGCCCGTGACGGCCGCCGCCCGCTATCTGACGGACGCCCAGCGACCGGACGGCGGCTGGGCCGGATCGCCGGTGAACGAATACATCCGCTTCTGTTACCGCTACGCGGACGACGTGATCGCCTCCGGCCTCGCCCTCCGCGCCCTGGCCCGGCTGCGGACGGCCACCGCGTCCCCTCGACCCCAGGGGAGTTCCGCATGAGCGAGAAGAACACCCGCTACGACGCCGTCGTGTGCGGCGCGGGCGCCGGAGGGCTCGCCTCCGCGCGGGCGCTGGGAGCGCTGGGCCTGCGCGTCCTCGTCGTCGACAAGCAGCCCCGGCCGCGCCCGGTCGCCAAGGGCGAGGTGCTGCAGCCCGGCGCGCTGCGCGTACTGCGCCGCTGGGGCACCGAACGGCTGCTGGAGCAACGGTCCGGGGTACGGCTCGGCCACCTGGTGGTGCGGGACCCGGCCGGGGCGCCGCTGATGGCGCTGGACTACGGCCAACTCCCCGAGGGCGACCGGTGGCTGCTCTCCCACGACCACCTCACCATCCTGGACGCGCTGGCCGAGGGGCTCGGCCCGGCCGTGGAGGTGCGCCGAGGCGCCCTCGTCGAGGAGGCCCTGCACGACGGCTCGGGCCGCGTCACCGGCGTGACGGTCACCGAGGGCGGACGGCGGTACGAGGTCCACGCGCCGCTGACCGTCGCCGCGGACGGCATCTCGTCCCGGCTGCGCCGCGCGGCGGGCATCGACGCCCGGCGCGTGGACTACCCGCACCGCCTGGCGTCGTTCGACCTCGCGGGCGCGCCCCGCACGGACGACTTCTCCGCGTACCTCAGCGCGCGCGGGCTGCGGCTGGTGTACGCGCTGCCCGGCGACCGGGTACGGCTGTACGTACAGACCGCGCCCGACGAACTGCGCGGCGCCCGCGACCGGGCGGCCCTGGCCGCCTGGGCCGAGGGGGTGGTGGCGGAGGTTCCGGCGCTGGAACCCCTATCCGGGCCGCTGCTGGCCGGTCTGGACAGCAGACAGACACTGCCGGTGTCCCGTTTCCTCTCGCCCCGGCTGGCCGTCCCCGGGATGGCGTTCGTCGGCGAGGCCGCGTACGCCGTGCACCCGATGGCCGCCCAGGGCATGAACACCGCGATCACCTGCGCGGCCTCCCTGGCCGACCGGCTCGCCGAACACCTCGACGGAGCCGCGCCCACTGCCGCCACCGTGGACGCCGCCCTCCGCGCCTACCAGGCCGAACGGCGGCCCATCCTCGCCCACGCCGCCACCACCAGCGACAACGCGGCCCGCATGGTCACCGACCTGACCTGGCGCGGCCGGGTCGTGGGGAGGCGGGCGGTCCGCTTCACCGGGCGCAATCCCCGGCTGCTGCACACCGTCACGTACAACATGTCCGGCCTCGGCCCCCGGCCGATGACGTTCCTGGACCGCCTCCACCAGCTCGGCGTCCTGCCCGACCCGCGCGCCCACCGCGTCCCCCAGACCTGACCCTCTCTTTTTCGCACCGAAGGACGGCATTCATGCAGAAACAGGAAGCAGTCGTACGCCCGGTGTCCGGCGCCCTCGGCGCGGAGATCTTCGGCATGGATCTGACGGACATCGGCGACGCCGACTTCGCGTGGATTCACGAACAGCTGCTGCGCTACCTGGTGATCTTCTTCCCGGACCAGTCCCACCTCACCCCGGAGGCCCACATCGCCCTCGGCAAGCGCTTCGGCGAGGTGGAGGTGCATCCGTTCCTGCCGAAGGTCGAGGGCTACCCGGAGCTGGCGCTGATCGAGTCCGACAAGGGCGGCAAGGCCGACGAGTGGCACATCGACGTCACCTTCAGCCCCAACCCGCCGGTCGCCTCGATCCTGCACCTGGTCACCTGCCCGGAGTCCGGCGGCGACACGATGTGGAGCAACCAGTACCTGGCGTACGAGACGCTGTCCGAGCCGTACCGCGAGATGCTCGACGGGCTGACCGCCGTCCACGTCCTCAGGGCGCCCGAGATCGGCGAGATGAAGGCCGAACACCCGGTGGTGCGGGTCCACCCGGAGACCGGGCGCCGCTCGCTGTACGTCACCCGCATGTGGTCGTCGCACATTCCGCAGCTCAGCAGGCACGAGAGCGACACGGTCCTGCAGTTCCTCTTCGAGCACTCCGAGCAGCCGATCTTCAACTGCCGCTACCGCTGGCAGCCCGGCGCGGTGGCCATGTGGGACAACCGCGCGACCCAGCACCTGGCCATCAACGACTACTCCGCCTACCGCAAGGGCCAGCGGGTCACCATCCTCGGCGACCACCCGACCGGCGACGCCCCTCGCTGGAAGGAGTACGAGCGCCGAGGCGACGAGCGCTACTACCCACGCCGCGTCAACGCCAAGGCGGGCTACTGACGGCGCGCTGAGCGGCCCGCCCCCGGACCCGGGCCGCGGGCCGCCCGCGCCCTACACCCGCAGCGCCCTACGCCCGCGGCGCCCTGCACCCGCGGCGCCCTGCACCTGCGGCGCCCGGGCCCGCAGCGCTCGCGCCCGCAGCGCCCGCGCCCCCGGCGCACGGCCTCGGGCGCCGGGGGGCCGTTCCCCACCCCGCCCCTTCCCGAATCCAGGGCCCCGCCCCGGGCCCCGCTCCTCAAACGCCGGAGGGGCTGGGTCCGGGCACGTCCCCGGCCCCGGGGCCGTACGACACGGCGCGCCCCGCCCCGGGGACGACCCGCGGCTCCGGTCCTGCGCCCGCGGAGCCCTGCGCCTGCGGGGCCCAGCGCCCGGGCATCGGCCTCGTGCCGGGCACCAGCCCATGCCGGGCACCAGCCCGTGCCGAGGTGTGCCCTACACCCGCAGCGCCCGCGCCCCCGCCGCGCAGCTCTCCCGCAGCGCCGCCAGCTCCGCCGGTGGCAGCCGCTCGGCGCTGCCGCGCCGCCCGCCGTCCAGCAGCACACGCGCCCCGGCCAGCCACCCGGACAGCGGCTCGACGCCGATGTGCTCCGCCAGGCGGTGGAGTTCGGCGTCGGGGGCGTCGAGCAGCGCCTCGTACGACAGCGGCAGCACCAGCCCCCCGGGCAGCGCGCCGAGGTACGTCAGCCCCTCGACCACCGTGTCCGACCACAGCCGCCCGAACGCGGACACCGGCACATGCCGCGTCAGCAGGGGCTTGACCTCGGCGCTTTCGTCGCTCATCAACGCGGCCAGCTCGCCCGGAACGTCGCCGCCCTCCCGCATCAGCTGAATCATCCGGAAGCCGGGGTGGCGGCTCATCGACAGGGCGCAGTCGGGCCCGTCCCGGTACAGATGGACGAACCGCGCCTCGGGGAACACCTCCCGCAGCCGGGGCACCAGCCGCAGCGAGAACCCGGACCGCTCCACCACCGCCACGCTGCCGAACCGCTCGGCCAGCGCCTCGAACAGGGCCCGGTGATGCTCCCCGACCGGCCCCCGGGGCCGCCCGCACACCACGGGCCGCAGCGCATCGAACAGCGCGTCCGGCTCGTCGCTCAGATGCGGCAGCGTCGTCATCGACACCGCCGGTATCCCGCCCCCCTCCGCCGAGAACCGCCCGCCCGAGCCGGGATACGTGTGCTCCGGCAGCCCGAAGCCCTCCCGGATGAGCCGGTTGGCGAAGGCCGGGGGACTGGCGAGGATGTCCCAGAACTCCTCCCCGGACAGCGTCCCTTCGGGGAGCGCGCTCGGCTCCAGGGAGGCCATCAGCTCGCTCAGGCTGAGGATCTGGGGGTGCAGACGCAGCACCTCCGACAGCGCGGTGGAACCGCACCGCCCGGTTCCGACGACGAAGGTCAACGGCCGTGACGCCATGTCTCTCCCGGGGCATAGAGGGGGCGGGGCAGGAGGATCTGCGCGCCCCTTACCCGCCGGGACCGCCCGTACCCCTGCGCCCGCCCCTTACGAGGGCGATCACCTGTTTCTTGCGAGGAGGCCCAGGCGGTACCGACACCCACGAGGTGATCCGGGCCGTCTCCGCTCCCTCCACCACCGCCTCCTGACCAGCGGCCTCCCGCTGGACGAAGCGGCCGCGGCCCGCGCCGCCGGGCCCGCGGTGGCGGCGGCGCGGGCGGGAGCGTACGCGCCTCAGACGGCCTGACGCTCCACTTCCTCCTCGGCCTCCCGCGCCGCCGGGCCCTCGCGGCCCTTGACGAGGCTGGGGTTCGTCTCGGGAGCGGCCGCCACCGCGATCACGGTGATCAGGCCCATCCCGATCAGGAACAGCGCGATCGGCCAGGAGGCCCCCGACCAGGCGAGCAGCGCGGTGGCGACGATGGGGGAGAACCCGCCGACGATCATCGACGCCAGCTCATGCCCGAGGGCGAGCCCGCTGTAGGCGACCCGGCTCGCGAAGAGTTCGGTGAAGAACGCGGGCTGGGTGCCGATCATCGCCCCGTGGCCGACTACGACCGCCACGAAGATGGCCACGAAGATCAGCACCGGATCGCGCGAGTCGAACAACGCGAAGAACGGATACGCCCACACGATCACCGCGACCGCGCCCCCGATGTACACCGGACGGCGTCCGATGCGGTCGGAGAGCGCCCCGAACATCGGCATCGCGAACGACTCGACCAGCATCCCCACCACGACTGCGGCCAGCACCACCCCGTTGCCCACGCCGATCTTGGCCGCGTAGGACAGGCTGAAGGTGAGGAAGAGATAGCTCGCACCGGTCTCGGCGACCCGCGCCCCGAAGGCGATCAGCACCGACCTGGGGTGGGTACGGAGGACGTCGAGGATCGGCGGCGCGGACTTCGCCTTCTCCGGCTCCGCATCCGCCCCCGTCTCCGCCTGCCGGAACGCGGGGGTCTCCATGATCCGCAGCCGGATCACCAGCCCGGCGGCGGTGAGCAGGATGCCGACCATGAACGGAATGCGCCAGCCCCAGGCGAGGAAGGACTCCTCGCTGGTCACCGCCTGGGCCAGGGCGAAGACGGAGGCCGAGAGGACGAAGCCGAGGCCGATACCGCTCTGGCTCCAGGCCGAGTAGAAGCCGCGGCGGTGGCTCGGCGCGTGCTCGCTGACGATCAGCACACCCCCGCCCCACTCGCCGCCGACCGCGATGCCCTGCACGATCCGCAAGCCGATCAGCAGCACCGGCGCCCACACCCCGACGGTGGCGTAGGTGGGCAGCAGACCGATCAGGAACGTCGCGACGCCCATGATCACCAGCGTGATCACCAGCATCGACTTACGGCCGAGCCGGTCACCGAAGTGCCCGAAGACGACCCCGCCGAGCGGTCTGGCGAGAAAGCCGACCGCGTTCGTGCCGAAGGCGGCGATCGTGCCCACGAGCGGGTCGAAGGTGGGGAAGAACAGGGTGTTGAACACGAGCGCGGCGGCCGTGCCGTAGAGGAAGAAGTCGTACCACTCCAACGCGCTACCGAACAAACTTGCGATAGCGGCCTTGCGAACTTCGCGCGGGGCGCCCATTTCATCTGCCATGCCGACTCTCCAATGTCGCGGCTCGGCTTTGGGCGGTGATTGTTCGCCGCGGCTCCGGCGACGGGAACGATGGCGTTCCACTCACCGGGATGTCCCTCAGGCCCGCGTCGCGGCCACCGTGATCCCGAACCCAGTCGGCACGACACCGTTCACCCGGCCCAACCCGGCCGCGCACACCGGCCCGTTCGACTGCCGACCCACCCCGTTCGTCAGGGACTTCCCGCCGCAGCGCAGCGACTCTCGCGGCTCCTCATTCCCTGCGCGCCCAGGAGTACAGGAACCAGGGCCACAGGACCCAGCCGACGACACCTGCCGCCAGCACGATGAGCGTGATCTTCCATCCCCGTGACATCCCACTTCTCCCTCTGACGGCCCGCGGCTTCCGATTCTGTGGCAGCGACTCCGTTTGAAACAGGAGTTCCCCCCGGTAACTGCCGCCATGGGCGTCATCGGCGACGAAGAATCCGCCCCCTCCTGTGTATGTTGGTGGCGTATGCTCCTATGTACATAGCCAACATTGCGTGGGAGGACAGCATGTCTGTGACCCAGATCGACATCGACGATGACGCGCTGGAACGGGCGATGGCTCTGTCCAAGGTCAGGACCAAGAAGGAAGCGGTCAATATCGCGCTCCACTTCTACGCTGAACAGCAGGAGCGTGCAGCGCGCATCAGTCGGCACTTCGAGCGTGCGCAGGGCTGGGGCGCCGTGGAGGACGCCGAACACCTTCACCAGGCGGAGAAGCGCGCCCAGTGATGTACCTGCTCGACACCTCCGGCCTCGTCCGGTTGCTTCGCGACCCCAAGCTGCAATCGGCTTGGTACGACGCGATCGACGCCCAGGCCGTGGCGTCCTGCTATCCACAGCGCGCCGAGTTCCTGTACAGCGCTCGGAGCCGACGCGAGTACGACGAGATCGCGGAGATGTTCACGGACCTGTACCCCGACGCGTCGGTGCCGAAGAACGCGGGGCGCTGGGTTGGCGCCGTACAGCACCGCATGGCACAAGCAGGCGAGTATCGCAGCGCCTCGGCGGTGGACCTCATCATCGCCGCCACCGCTGCCCACCACGGCCTGACCGTTCTCCATGATGACGCCGACTACCGAGCCGTCGCCCGGCACGCATCCGACCTGCGCGAGCACAACGTCCACGATCTGGCCTGACTCCCTTCGACGCGGAAGTAGATCCGCTGACGCTGGGGACTGTCGAGGGTCAGGCACGCGGGCAGCGCACCCGTACGCTCCTCTCGCTTCCCTCATTAGCGGTATTTCCACACTTTTCTGCCTTACTTTCCGCTTCGCCCGGTCAGGTCTTCTCTCGGCGTCGGTCTCGTCCGGGGACCCGCGACGAAAGGAAGACAGACATGCGTGGAAGGCTCGTCATCGCCGCCGGTGCATTGGCCATGGCCCTGACACCAGGCGTCGCGTGGGCGGCACACGACGGCGGTGCCCAGGAGTCCGGTTCCTACGGCGCCGAGGCGCCCACGTCCCAGGAAAGCTCCCACCCCGGCGAGGGAGTGCCCGGGTACGAGCTGGTCACCCTGCCCAACACGAACGTCCCCAACTTCCAGCGCCGCACGGTGTACTGCCCCGACGGCAAGAAGGTCCTCGGCGGCGGCGCCGAGGCACGCGGCAACACCGCGATCCTCGTCGGCAGCTTCCCCACCGACGACGGAACCGGCTGGATCGGCCTGGGCCGCCAGACCGACACCAACAACGTGGGCATCAGCGTTTTCGTCATCTGCGCCAACGCCTGACCGCCCTGCCGCCGCCCCCCGCACGCACGCGAAAGGTCCCGACGGACGAACCCGTCGGGACCTTCAAGTGCGTTCCGTGGTAACACCGTTCGTGGTGAAACCACTTGCGTCAGCGAGCCTGAACCAGGTGAATGGACTTTACTCGGCAGGTTGGTCAAAGGGGGGTCGTGTGGCATCAGCAGACTCGACGGGACGGTCATGGAGTCGGCCTTCCGGCGCCGCATCCGGAGTCGGAGGCCCGCCACCACCCACCGTTCCGCCGCAGCCACCGGCCGGTCCACCGGCCGCCCCGCCGCCCGCCCCACCACAGCCACCGGCCGCCCCGCCGCCCGCCGCCGATCCGTACCCCGATGTGGCACCCGCGCCCTCGGCGCAGCCGATCATCGGAGTCGACCTGCGGGTCACCAAACAGCTGCTCTGGATCGGAGACGCCTACTACCCGCTGCGCAACCTCGCCCGGGTGTACACGCTCACCATCCATCCCCGGCGCAAGGACGCCGTGCTGCTCTTCGCGAAGCGGCTGCTGATCATCGGGGCGGTGACGACACTCCTGGGCCTGTTCGCCGCCATGATCGACGAGTCCAACGGCGGCTTCGGGGGCAGCGACAGCAGTGGCTCCGGCGGTCTCTCCGTCCTCGTCGGGCTGGCCGCGGCCGCGGCGCTGATCTACTCCCTCGTGGAGATGCTGGGGGTGCTCGGCGCGTCCGCGCACTTCGTCCTGGCCGTCGAGACCTCCGGCCCCTCCACCGCCGTGGTGACCGGCCAGCGACCGGACCAACTGCGGCAGCTGGCCCACCAGATCGCCGACGCGATCGAGAACCCGGAGGCGGACTTCCAGGTGCGGGTGGACACCATCAAGATCAGCCCCAAGCACTACTACTTCGGAGACAACGTCAACATGTACGGCGGCACCGGCAACGTAGGGATGGCGAGCTGATGAGCGGGGGCCAGCACTACTACTTCGGCAGCGGCGACCACGTCACCATGCACGGCGGCTCGGGCAACACCGGCATCGACAAGCGAGTAGCTCCGGCCCAAGAGCAGCCCCAGGCCGTCCAAGAGGCCCTCCGCGAGCTCCTCACCCTGCTCCAGGAACTGCGCGCCCAGGTGCCGCCGGCCAGCGCCGGCGCCCTCGACGACTCCCTCCCGGCGCTCCGCGCCGACGCGGACGTCCCACCACAGGAGCGGCACCGCGCCCTGCTCGCCGTCGCGGGCATCGCCGCGACCATCGGCTCGCTCGGCGTACCGGTCGTCGAGGCCGTCAACAAGGTCCTCGAACTCATCGGCGCAAAGTAAGCACCCACCCGGCCGAGGGCGACCCACCCGCACCCCACCACCGGCAAGGAGCAGCGGTACGCCGCCGGGGCCGTCAGCTGAAGCGAGCATCGGTCGCCCGTGCCTCAGTGGCGCCTGCGCGTGCCTGCCGCGACCAGGGGCGAACCGCGGTTCCACTGGTGGCACCAGCCGTGCCCGGACCCGGGAACCGTCACCGGCGTCCCCCGGAAGCATCCGATCGAGTACGGGTACTCCCCGTTGAGGTGGTAGTGGTACTTGACGGCCTTCTTGCCGTCCCACGTGATCGCGTGCGTGTGGCCGTGGCACACGTCCAGGTCCTTGTTCCTGACGACCTTTCCGTCCTCGCCGCGCGGCCCGTAGATCCCGAAGCCGTCGATGGCGTACCCCACGAGCGGTGAGTGCCCGGCGGCGCTTCGCTTCGGCCGTCCTGACGCCTTGCCGAAGCAGGTCTGCGAGGGGCCGTGGTAGTGGTACTGGGTCTCGTACGGGTGTCCCCAGCAGCGGTCGAGGGGCAGGGCCGCGTTCGGGTCGACCGGGCGGTCCTCCGCGTCGGTCGCCACCTCGAGGTGGAAGGTGCCGCCCGCCAGAGCCATCCCCGTCGTGAGCTGGTCGATGCACGTAGGCCGTGCCGCGACGGACGGATCGCGGGGAACCGTGACGTCGAGGTTCCACGGCTTGATGGGGATCGCGGCGGCACTGGGATACCCGGGCGAGGGAATCTCCGCGTAGTACTTGTAGGCAGCGGTGCCCTTCTGGACGGGGAAGCGCCCGGTGGCATGGCCCGGGAGGCCGTTGCCTCGGAAGTGCCTCTTGGCTGCCGTCGTCCACACCCGCAGCTCCTTGTGCCAGCGCATGGTCCCCGACACGAGGGGTCGCTTGAGCACGTCGATCACACCGTGCGCGTCGATCCAGGGGCGGTCGGGCCGGGTGAGGGTCCCGCCTTTGCAGGCATAGAGGGTGTCCCGGCCCGGTGACGCGATCGATGTGCCGGTGGAGGGTGTGCGCAGGCGGGTGATCAAGGTGCCGTCTCCGCCCTCACCCCCACCCCGCCCGTCCGTGGCCTCCGCACTTACCGGATGAGGCGCGGCCGCCGCCACGGCTACGGAGTCGGCCGGAGCCAACGCCGGACCCATGAGCGCACAGGCGGCACCAGCCGCCACGGCAACGGATCTGACCACGCCGAACACGCCAGACATGGCCGCTCCTCAACTCGACGATCCCGGCTCGGTCCCGCCGTCCGCATCACCTCACCACGCCCGACCAACGGCGCCCGGCCGACACGTACGGGCGCTCGGGTGAGCCCATGGCCGAAGCACACTGGCCGGCGCCGCTCCGCCGAACGATGCCGATGCGGAGGCGTTACCGGTGGGCCGCTGGTGGGATGTACTGGTGCCCGACCGACGCGGTACGGCTGCACGCGGCCTTGGCGCGGCGGTCACCGACATCCTGGGCCTGGCCTCGGGCGGCCGACAGCTCTGATCCCGGTGGCGATGGAGCACGGAGGCAGCGTCACCGGAGACGAAGAAGCCCCCGGCGAGTGATCTCGGGTGAACGGCCGCACATGGCAAGGGCCTTGGCCCATACCCTGGCGGGGACGAGCTGGACAGAGAGGGGCAAGGCCATGCCATCTGATGTCACCCCGGACTCGATGGACCACCCGCTGGTCTTCGGCCAGCGCCTGCAGGTCCTCCGTACACGTCGAGGCATGAGCCGTACCGTCCTCGCCGGTCTCCTGGGCAAGTCCCCAAGTTGGGTGAAGCAGGTGGAGAACGGCACTCTCCACACCCCGGGGCTGTCCATGATCTTGCGTGTCGCCGAGGTGCTGCGTGTTCGTAACCTCGGTGAGCTCACGGGCGACCAGACCATGCCCGTCGACCTCTTCATCGGCCCCGGTCACGCCAAGCTGCCCGCCGTGCGGGACGCGATCGATGCGTTCCTCTTTGACATCGACCGTGAGGCCCCTTCGGCCGCGCACCTGAGCGCTCGTCTCGCAAGCGCCTGGTCCGCCCGTCATTCCGCACCCAACCACCGCGAGGTGATCGGCGGCCTTCTGCCGGGCCTCATCCAGGATGCGCAGCTCGCGGTCCGCCAGGCCGACCGGGCTCCCGAGCGGCGTGCGGCGCAGGCCGTGCTTGCCGAGGTGTACGGCCTGAGCCAGTTCTTCCTCGCCTATCAGCCCGACTCCGCCCTCCTGTGGCGCGCGGCCGAGCGCGGCATGGTCGCCGCTCAGGAGAGCGAGGATCCGCACGCCATCGGCGTTGCCGCCTGGCTCACCGCTCAGGCTCACCGCGACAGCGGGCCCGGGCACTTCGACGCGGCCGACGCGGTCACCCTCAAGACGCTGCGCTACCTGACGCCGCTGCTGCCGGACGCGTCGGACGACGTACGCGCCATCGCGGGCGCCCTGCAGTTCGAGGCCGGGTACACCGCGGCCCGTCGTGGGGACACCGGCACCGCCTGGAACCGCTGGGACACCGCCCGCAAGATGGCCAAGCGGCTCCCCGCCGACTACTACCACCCGGCGACGTCGTTCTCCCGGGCCGTCATGGGCGCGCACGCGGTCACGGTCGCCGTCGAACTGCACGCGGGCGGAGAGTCCGTACGGCAGGCCGCGAAGGCCGACGCCAAGACGATTCCGTCGCGGCCGCGGCGAGCCCGGCACCGGATCGAGGAGGCCAGGGGCTACCAGCTGGACGGGCAGCCGGAGGCGGCTCTGGCGACGCTGGACAAGGCGTACGAGGCCGCGCCGGAGACGATCCGGTACAACGGCTACGCCCGCCGCATCATCCTCGAGGAGACCGAGTCGAAGTCTCCGACGCATCGCCGTCGCGCTGCCGAACTCGCCGTGAAGATCGGCGTATTGGCCGCCTGAACGTTCGAGGGGCAGTAATCCTGCCCCTACCCCGCTCCCGGCGCTCCTACGGTCGGTCATCACCTGATCACTGAGGACGCCGGGAGACCCCGTGCAAACGCAACCCACAACGCCCGCTCCCTGGACGCCGCCGCGCGGCAGCGACGTTGAGATGGTCAAGGTCGGCCCCTACTGGGACGTCCTGCGCGCGCCCGCCGAGGTCGGTGAACGGGCGCTGGTGATACTCGGTGACGCGTCCGGCGCCGTCATCGCCGACTACGGATTGATGTACTGGCTCATCCCGGCGGGCCATGCCCAGCACTGGCGAGGCTTGCAGCAGGTACAGGCGCTCGGTGCGCACGGCGCCGAGGTCACGTACGTCGGCGTACCGCCTGTGGACTGGAGGGCTGGTCCGCGCCTGCACTGGCGCATTCCGGTGGGGCCGGACCGGTACCTGACCGATGCGGCCCGGCTCCGTGAGGCCCTGGTGTGGGCGATCGCCGCTGAGCCTGCCCAGGGGGTGACGGCCCGGTGATGCCTCAGGTCTGCGCCCGCTGCCAAACGACCACCAGGCAGCCGGTTGTCGTCGCGATCGGGTACGGCGCGAGTGCGGGCGGCGGCACCGTCTACGCCTGCCGCGACTGCGCGCCCACCTTTCCGCAGCAGCGGGACCCGTTCGACGGCAGCCTCCTCGCCCACCACCGCCTCGGCCGCGTGGCCGATGAGCTGTAGGGCGACGGTACGGGCATCGCCCCGTAGCTCGGTGAGCTCAGTAGCCCGGACGCGGCTCCCTCACCGGAAACGAAGAAGCCCCCGGCGAGTGATCTGCCCGGAACTTGTGCCCGGCCCGCGGCCCGTTAACCCGGCTTGCGCCCGCCCTCCATCATTGATCGAGGTCGATTACCTCATCACCGACCGCGCGGAAACCTATGTCGGCCGGAGTAGACATTGGGCGGTGGTGTGGTTATGGTTTCTCTCGTAGCCGAGATCAACGGGGCCTGGCAGAGACGAACTGCCGGCCAGCAGTACACGCAGTTGCAGTTCGCAGGACGGTTCGGTGGTGGAGTTCCGAAGCCAGAGTTAGTGCAGGACGGCGACGGGACTGACAACCGGACCGGGTGGCCCGCAATGATCAGGGGCCGCCGTGAGCAGTACCGCAGTTCGGTAAGTGCGGTTCGCAGTACCCAGCAGTGAAGTCAGTGAGCAGCACCTCGGTGAAGGCGTCGGCTGCGGACGCGCGCACCGGGAAGTTCGGCAGTGGGGTGCTAAGCCAGAGCAGACGCAGGACGGGCGACGGGGCTGGCTGCCGAAGAGTGGCGCTACGGCAGGTCACAGAGCAGTTCGCATCACCAGCAGTAGGTAAGTGATTGACCCAGAGGGAAGAAACGGAGGAGCCAGGCGCCATCAGGATCGCCCGGGCGGAAGTCTTGAGCCCGGGTACCGCAGGACATCGATAGTGAGGTGGTCTCCGGTCAAGCAACCGCGATCCCCGCACCCCCGACAGCATCTCGGTCGGGTCAGCGGAAACAGAACGCCGGCGCAGTACCAGGGTCGGCAGATGGTGTAGCAGTTCCTTCGGGGCCCTGGTGTCGTATGACACCAGGGCCCCTCAAGCGTGTTCCACAGAGAGGTGCAATGACAGCAGACGACACCTTCGGCCGTCTCGACGACGACGACTACCCCGCCTACACCATGGGCCGGGCCGCCGAGATGCTCGGCACCACCCAGGGCTTCCTCCGCGCCATCGGCGAAGCCCGCCTCATCACCCCGCTCCGATCCGAGGGCGGACACCGCCGCTACTCCCGCTACCAACTGCGCATCGCCGCCCGCGCCCGGGAACTCGTCGACCAGGGCACCCCCATCGAGGCCGCCTGTCGCATCATCATCCTCGAAGACCAGCTCGAAGAAGCCCAGCGCATCAACGCCGAATACCGTCGCGCCGCCGAGCCATCCGCTCCGTCGGCCTCGGCCTGAGACAGCGAAGACCTGCAACTACCCCGGTGGCTTCGCGGCTGGCGCCCGCACCTACTGCCCGGGACGCTTCGGGGTCCCGGGCAATGTCGGCTTCACCATGGCTCCGGCCCCGCCCGGAGCCCGGGTGTCACGCCGGGGCTGCGGCGGCCTCTCCCCGCAGGGTGCGCGGCCGTGCACCGTCGTCCAACCCTCCCCGGCGCTGGAAGTCCGGCACCGCCCAGCTACTGCCCCGCCTCATCGGCCGCCGTACCTGCGGCCCGCTGTTCCTCACCGGCCGCAAGGCCCCCGCCGGGACGCCGACGTTAGACGTGTGTCCGGAAACCGGCCGGGCCCGGCTCTCCTACCGCCGGGCTGAGGAGATCTTCGAGGAGAACACCCGGCTGCTGGCCAACCCTCGCCTCACCCGAGGACATCGAGGACCTGGACGGGTGGGCATTCACCGACTCCGGCACAGTGCCCTGACACACGACGCTGAGGACGGCACCTCCACCCCGATGCTGCTGGGCCGTTCCCGCCACGCCTCGGTCCGCTCCCTGGGGCGGTACGCCCGCCCCGGCGTCGACGCGGTCGCCCGACACGTCGCCGAACGCGATCCCGCTCGCACGTCGCCGGAGGTGACCTTCGCCGTTTGCGGCTGGTGACAGCGTTCTTACCGGCACCCCGTCTACGGCAAGACTCGCGAGGAAGTTCACGCGAAGATCACGGAGCTACGGGCCCAGGACCTCCGTTGGCGTAAGCGTTGGCGTAGTGAGCACGAAAAAGGCCCCGACGGGCGAACCCGTCGGGGCCTTTTTGCTGTTCTGCGGCAGTGGCTGGGGCCGGGGTCGAACCGGCGACCTTCCGCTTTTCAGGCGGACGCTCGTACCAACTGAGCTACCCAGCCGCAGCGGTCCTGACGGGATTTGAACCCGCGGCCTCCACCTTGACAGGGTGGCGAGCACTCCAAACTGCTCCACAGGACCTTGCGTGTGTGCGAGAACGAGTCTCGCACAGGGCGGCGTACGGGCCTAACGAGTTTCCGTCGGGGAGTCGTACTGCCTGCGATCTTCTCGGCGGAGGTTTTTGGCTTTTCCCCGCGTCGATGTCGCTGGATCAGCGTATCAGACCTCAGACCGTGTCCTGACCGCGTCGAGAGCCGTGCGGATGGCGGTCAGACGGGCCCGGGAGGCGAGGCCCGCGTGGTAGAGGTGCAGCTCGTCCGCGCCGGCTGCCAGGCAGGTGGTCCACTCGGCGGCGAGGGCCTCCGGGTCCGCCGGGCGGGGTGGGAGGGCCGGGACGTAGGCGGCGAGACGGGTGGTCCGGGCGGCCAGGGGGCGCAGCGCGGTGAGGGCCGCGGCGCCTTGGTCGGCGTTGGTCCAGGCGGAGGCGACCAGGGTGTCCACGGGCGGGGCGGGGGCGTCGGCGATGGTCGCGAAGGGGCCCGTGGCCCACGGGTCCGCGCTCGCGTGCAGGGTGACGGGGATGGGGGCGGATGCGGTGTCCAGCACCTCGCGGCGCAGGTCCGCGGTCAGGGTGGTGCGGATCTCGCGCAGGGTCGACATCAGGGTGGGGGGTAGGGGGGTATTCCCGTCCACGGCCCGCCGTACCTGGTGGCGGAGGCGGTGGGGGTCCAGGCCCGCCGCCTCGTAGCGGGCCAGGCAGGCGGCGCAGAAGCACCACGACAGCAGGCGGTGCGCGGACGCGTCCCAGTCCGCGCCCTCCGTCTTCTCGTGGTGGCCGCCATGCCCCAGACCCAGGGGGCCGCACGCCTCCAGGACCAGGCCGTCCGGCTCGCCCAGCGCCACGACCTCCCGCACCAGCGTGGCGCAGTAGGCGCGGACCTCGGCGGACGAGGGGCACAGGGCGTACGGGTACGGGTCGCCGAAGGCGTTGCGTACGGCGAGGTCGGGGTGGGCGCGGCCGAGGCGGGTGTTGTGGGTGAGGACCGTCCAGGCGTGGACGGGGAGGCCGACGGCGCGCAGCGCGTCGCGGGCCTCCAGGAACGCGTCCGGGCCCGGCATCCAGCCAGGGGCGCCCGGGACCAGGCGGGACTCGGACCACGCCGCGTCCCGCACCGGGAGGTACAGCGCGGCGTGGTGCGCGTCGACCACCCGGTGCGCGGGGTGGAACGGGGTGGCGGCCCGTACGGAGTGGTACGCGGCGGCCAGGGCCACCGCGTCCACCCCCAGGGCCGCGATGCGCTCGGCGGCGGCCGGGTCGCCGACCACGTCCCAGGGGTAGACGTACGCCGTGGCCGTCACCATCGGGGCAGGCCCGCTGTGAAGTCCGGGTTGACCCGCCGCATGTAGCCCGTGTCGTCCCGCTTCCGCAGCCCGCAGGTCAGGTAGTTCTCGTGCAGCCGGGCGAGGACGTCCTCGTCCAGTTCGACGCCGAGGCCCGGGCCGGTGGGGACGGGGATCGCGCCGTCCACGAAGGTCAGCGCGCCCGGCCGCACCACGTCGTCCTGGGCGCTCCACGGGTAGTGGGTGTCGCAGGCGTACGTCAGGTTGGGGGTCGCGGCGGCGAGGTGGGTCATGGCGGCGAGGCTGATGCCCAGGTGGGAGTTGGAGTGCATGGACATGCCGAGGCCGAAGGTGTCGCAGAGGGTGCCCAGGTGGCGGGTGCGGGTGAGCCCGCCCCAGTAGTGGTGGTCGCCGAGGACGACCTGCACCGCGCCCTGCGCGACGGCCGGGGGGATGTGGTCGAAGGCGACGACGCACATGTTGGTGGCCAGCGGGAGCGGGGACTCGGCGGCGACCCGCGCCATGCCGGGGATGCCGCCGGTCGGGTCCTCCAGGTATTCGAGGACGCCGTCCAGGGCCCGGGCGACTTCGAGGGAGGTCTCGTGCGTCCAGGCGGTGTTCGGATCGAGGCGCAGCGGGTGGTCGGGGAACGCCTCGCGGAGGGCGTGGATGGCGGCGATCTCCTGGTCGGGCGGGAAGACGCCGCCCTTGAGCTTGATCGAGCCGAAGCCGTACCGGTCGATCATGCGGCGGGCCTGCGCCACGACGCCCTCGGGGTCGAGCGCCGCGCCCCACTCGTCCTCCTCCGCGTCCGGGTGCCCGGCCCACTTGTAGAAGAGGTACGCGCTGTACGGGACGGATTCCCGGACCGCGCCGCCGAGCAGATCGCTCACCGGGCGGTCGGCCAGCTTGCCCTGGACGTCGAGGCAGGCGACCTCGACGGCGGCGTGCACCCGGCCGAGGTCGAAGGAGGAGATCTCGCCGCCCGCGTGGTCGAAGAGCGCCGCCGCCTTCTCGTACAGCTCGCCCAGCGCGTACACGCTCAGGCCCGCCAGATGGGGACGCAGCGCGGCAAGCCGTTCCAGGTGGAGGGTGTCGCCGAACGTCTCGCCCAGGCCGGTCACCCCGTCCTCCGTCACCAACTGCACGATGCTGCGCAGCGCCCATGGCTCATGGACGCCGTCCGCGTTGAGCAGGGGCGGGTCGCGGAAGGCGATCGGGGTGATCACCAGGTCCTTGATGCGCATACGTGTGGTCACACCAGTCCTAGTCCGGAGTCGATGATCTTTTGAAGTTCGGCGAGGTGTTCCTCGCTCGGGTCCACCAGCGGCGGTCGTACCCCGCCGACGTCCAGCCCACGCAGCCGTACCGCCGCCTTGATCAAAGAGATGGAGTAGCCGGGGACCTTGTCCCGCAGGGTGACCAGGGGCTGGAAGAACTCGGCCAGCAGCCGTTCCGCCGCCGCTTTGTCGCCGGAGCCGACCGCCCGGTGGAAGGCGAGGGAGACCTCGGGGGCGAAGCAGAACACCGCGGAGGAGTAGAGGTCCACGCCGACGGCCCGGTAGGCGGGCACGGTCATCTCGGCGGTGGGCATGCCGTTGAAGAACTGGAAGTCCTCGCCGACCGCGGAGCGCACGGTGAGCACGATGCGCTGCATCAGGTCGAGGTCGCCGGTGCCGTCCTTGAAGCCGGTGACACCAGGGAGGGACGCGACGCGGGCGGCGGTCTCGGGGGTGAAGACGGCGTTGCCGCGCTGGTAGACGATCAGGGGCAGCCGGGTGGCGGCGGTGACCTGTTCGACGTAGCGGACCAGGCCTTCGGGCGGGAAGGTGACCAGGTACGGGGGCAACAGGAGCAGCCCGTCCGCACCGGCCCGCTCGGCGGCGCGCGCGAACTGGGCGGCCAGCGGGACCGGTCCGCCCGCGCCCGCGTAGACGGGGGCGCGGCCGTCGGTGACCTCGACGGCGATGCGGACGACGCGCTCGTACTCGCCGGGCTCCAGGCTGTGGAACTCACCGGTGCCGCAGGCGATGAACACCCCGCCCGGACCTGCGGCGACGCCCTGCTCGATGTGGGTGGCGAGGGTCTTCTCGTCGACGGTGCCGTCCGCGGCGAAGGGCGTGACGGGGAAGAAGAGCACTCCGGTGAGTCTCATACGGAACCTCATCAGTGGGGGGTGGGGGGATGACAGGAATCGGACGGCGGATGACGGATGACAGATGGCACATGACGGATGACAGACGGCGGATGACGGACGACAGATAGCAGCTATCAGCTGACAGATGACAAACAGCGATAAATGTCAGCGCGTTGCTGAAATCTGTCCGCCCGCACGCGTCAGCCCTTCAGCGCTCCCGCCGTCATGCCGCGGATCAGCGACCGCTGCAGCAGCAGATAGACGATCAGGCTCGGGATGAGCGCGAGCAGCGAACCCGCCAGCACCAGCCCCGGCCCGATCGTGTCGCTGCGCATCGTGGAGAGCGCGACCGAAAGGGTGTAGTCCGACGGGTCGTTGGCGACGATCAGCGGCAGCAGGTACTGGTCCCAGATCATGATGAAGCCGAAGACGGTGATCACGCCGAGCGCCGGGCGGCACAGCGGCAGGACGACCTGGGAGAAGATGCGCCATTCCCCGGCGCCGTCGATCTTGGCCGCCTCCTCCAGCTCCGTGGGCAGCTCCTTCATGAACTCCGTCATCACGAAGATCGAGAATCCCCAGGCGCCGAGCGGCAGGATCATGCCGAGCAGGGTGCCCTTGAGGCTCAGATGGAGGACCGGGAGGTCGCCGAGGACGAGTGAGAGGGGGATCGCGATGACTTCCTCGGGCAGCATCATCGTCGTCAGGAAGAGCAGCGACAGGATGGCCCGCCCCCGGAACCGCTTGCGGGCCAGCGCATACGCGGCGAAGACGCTGACGCTGACCTGGAGCAGCAGCGCGCCGCCCGCGACGATCAGCGAGTTGGCGAGGTAGTGCCAGACGTCCCGTTCACCCGCGACCTTGAAGTTCTCCAGCGTCGGGGAGTTGGGGATGACGGACAGCTTCGTCGGGTCGGGGTTGTTGTCGAACGCGCCCGAGAACAGCACGATCAGCGGCCCGGCGAAGATGGCGAGCCCTAGCAGGCACAGCAGGGCCCGGAGCGCCATGCTCAGCAGATGGCTGCGGCCGGTGCGCCAGCCGAGCGCGGTCTCGACGCTCTGCGAGACGCCGACGCCGCCGGAGCGGCCGCCGCGGCGCTGCCTGGAAGCGAGGGAGAGGGTCACGGCCGGGCCTCCTTACGTCGCTGGTACCACTGCATCGTGACCGTCAGACACACCGTGACCAGGAACAGCAGCGTGGCGGCAGCCGAGGCGACGCCTATCTCGTTCCGGGTGAAACCGAGTTGGTAGATCCGGGTCATCCAGACGTCGGTGGAGCCGGCGGGCCCGCCTCCGGTGAGGACGTAGACCTCGGTGAAGGTGCGGAAGCCGCGGATGGCCGCGAGCGTGAGCAGGATCGTGACGACGGGGCGCAGCGCGGGCAGGGTGATGTGGCGCAGCCGCTGCCAGGTGTTCGCCCCGTCGAGGGCGGCCGCCTCGTACAGCCCGCGGTCGACCTGGGTGAGTCCGGCGAGGACGATCACCATGTTGTAGGGGCCGCCGGTCCAGATGGCGACCGCCATGACGGACCAGAGGGCGGAACCGGTGTGGTCGAGGTAGTGCAGCGGGCCGATGCCGAGGAAGCCGAGGACGGTGTTGAGGAAGCCGGTGCTGGTCGGGTAGTAGAGCAGCCGCCAGATCTCGCCGACGACGGCGGTGGCGGTGACGACCGGCAGGAAGACAGCGGAGCGCATGAACCACAGGGAGCGCGCCGGGCCTTCGAGGAGCAGGGCCAGGACGAAGCCGACGATGACGGAGCCGATGGTTCCGCCGACCGCCAGCAGCACGGTGTGGCCCAGCGCGGCCTGGAACTGCGGATCGCCGAAGACCGCCCGGTAGTTGGCGAGGCCCACCCACAGGTTGCCGAGGAACGGCCGCACGTCGTAGAAGCTCAGCTGCACGCCCTTGGCCATGGGCAGGTACTTGAAGACGACGAAGAGGAGCAGGGCGGGGGCCACGAACAGCCAGGGGACCCACGCCGCGGGGGTGAAGCGGCGGCCGTGCGGCCCCCGCTTCACCGCCCCGGCGGGCTCACCGCGGGCGGCGGCCCGGCGTCGCCCGCCGGACCGCGGCTCGGCGGCCGCGGTCCGGGAGACGGAGGCGGCGGACGCGCCCCCCGAGGCGGACGCGACCCCCGAGGCGGACGCGACCCCCGGGGCAGCCGCGACGCTCGGGGCAGCCGCGGCCGCCGGGGTGGTCCCCGAGTGGCCCAGGGGCTGGGTCACTTGGCCACCCCTTGGGACTTCAGCTCCTGCTCAAGGGTGGAGTTCAGCTCGCCCAGCCCGCTCTTGACGTTGGAGCCGCAGGTGGCGAAGAGCTTGTTCAGCGACTCGGCGGTGTCCTGGCGGATGGGCTGGTAGTTGATCGCGGACGGGAAGGGCTTGGAGTCGTGCGCGTACGCGTCCGAGAAGATCTTCCACCGCGGGTCGTTGTAGACCTTGCCGGAGTCCACCTTGGTATTGACCGACAGCCGGACGACGGGGGCGTCGGGGGCGGTCATGCCGAGCTTCTGTGCCTGGGGGCTGATCAGGAACTCGGCGAGCTTGCGCTGCTGCGCGGACTTCTTGGAACCGGCCATCAGATAGACGTTCTCGCCCTCGGCCAGCACGGTGTTGCCGTCCGGGCCCTTGGGCGCGGGGATGACCTCCAGCTTGTCCTTGCCCGGCGTCTTGTCGAAGAGCGGGAACTCATACGGGCCGGTGAGCGAGATGCCGACCTTGCCCTGGGTGAAGAAGGGGTAGGAGTCGCCGGTGGTCATCGTGAGCGAGCCCGGCTGGGTGACCTTGCTGGAGCAGTACAGCCCCTTGAGCCAGCTGACGGTCTTGACGTTCGCGGCGGAGTCGGCGACCGCCTGGTACTTGCCGCCGCCGCGCGAGGCGACGATGTCGCCGCCGCCCTGCCAGATGAAGTTGGAGGCGAACCAGGCGAGGTAGCCGTTGTTGGTGGAGCCGGGGACGAGGAGGCCGTAGGTGTCGTTCTTGCCGTTGCCGTCCGGGTCCTTGTCGGTGAACGCCTTGGCGACGTCGAGCAGCTCGGCCCAGGTCTTGGGGGCCTTCATGCCCACCTTCTTCAGCCAGTCCTTGCGGACGAACATCCCCTGGGCCTGGCGGGAGAACGGAATGCCGTAGACCTTGCCGTCGGTGCCGACCGCACCGGACCAGGCGGTTCCGGTGATGTCGGAGGTGCCCGCGAGGGCCTTCTTGTCGATGGGCTGGAGCAGCCCCTGGGACTGGTAGTTCCCCAGGCTTCCCATGTCGTTGACGGTGACGTCGGGCAGGTTCTTGGAGGCGGCGCGCTGCTGGAGGAGCTTGTCGAAGTCGACGACGGGCTTGTAGTCGACCTTGATGCCGGTTTTCTTGGTGAAGGCGGCGAATATCCTCTTGTAGGCCTTCGCGTCCACGGCGTCGCTGCGGGTCCACACCTCCAGCGGGCCCTTGGCGCTGCCGCCGCCGCTGCCGCTGGTGCTCGCGCCGCACCCGGCGACGAGGGAACCGGCGAGTGCCGCGCATGCCAGTGGGGCCAGTCGCCTCGTTGTGGCTGAGTGTCTGAACATGGCCACCGCCCGTTCGCATAGATGAACACTGGTTATGTTTACGAACCAGATGGCGGGACGCTAGAGCGCTCCGGGGTGACTGTCAATACTTGTTTCACTCTGTGTTGTGTTGTTTGCTAAGCCGGAACCATCACCTCCATATCCCTGCCTGAACAGGGCATCTCTCCTGTCGTCGGGACGCTTCCCGACAATGATCAACACGCGTCCGGGCGGACCGTCCCGGACGTACGCCCGTCTCGCCGTCTCAGCGGCAGCCTGCTCCGGAGGTCAGTCATCGGACTCCGACGACGCTCAAATCGAGCCACGCTCGCGTACTACGAGGACCCCTCGCCCGGCATCGGAGCACTCGCCCCCCGCGCCGCCTTCCGCTCCGACGCGCGCACCCTGTCCCTGAACGGCGAGTGGCGCTTCCGGCTCTTCCCCACCGTGGCCCACGCGGAGGCGGCAGACACGGCCGAGGCGACCGAAGCAGACGCGGCGGCCGAAGCAGACGAGGACAGCGGGGCCTGGGAGCCGCTGCCCGTCCCCTCCCACTGGGCCCTGCACGGCCACGGCGCCCCGCAGTACACCAACATCCGTTACCCCTTCCCGGTCGACCCGCCCCGCGTCCCCAACGAAAACCCGACCGGCGACCACCGCCTCGTCTTCGACCTCCCCGACGACTGGCCGGGGCCGGACGACGGCCGCACCCTGCTGCGCTTCGACGGCGTCGAGTCCTGCTACCGGGTCCGCCTCAACGGCCGGGAGCTGGGCACGGCCAAGGGCAGTCGGCTGCCCCATGAGTTCGACACCGGCCCCCATCTGCTGCGCCGCGGCAACGTGCTCTCCGTACGCGTCCACCAGTGGTCCTCCGGCAGCTACGTCGAGGACCAGGACATGTGGTGGCTGGCCGGGATCTTCCGCGGCGTCTCGCTCCTCCACCGGCCCGAGGCCGCCGTCCACGACGTCTTCGTGCACGCCGGATACGACCACCGCACCGGCCACGGCACGCTGCGCGTGGACACGAGCCCCGACACCCCTTCCGGCCTCGTCACCGTCCCCGAGCTGGGCCTGACCCTCGCGACGGGCGAGACCGCGACCGTCCCCGGCGTCCAGCCCTGGTCCGCCGAGGCGCCCCGGCTGTACGAGGCGCGGCTCGCGACCGACGGCGAGCGCGTCCCGCTGCGCCTGGGCTTCCGCACCGTCGCCGTCGAGGACGGGGTGATCACGGTCAACGGGCGGCCGCTGCTGCTGCGCGGCGTCAACCGCCACGAGTTCCACCCCGACCACGGCCGCGCCGTCCCGTACGCCACCCAGCGCGAGGACGTGCTGCTGATGAAGCGGCACAACATCAACGCCGTCCGCACCAGCCACTACCCGCCGGACCCCGCCTTCCTCGACCTGTGCGACGAGTTCGGGCTGTGGGTGATCGACGAGGCCGACCTGGAGACCCACGGCTTCATCTACGGCGGCTGGCGCGGCAACCCCGCCGACGACCCGGCCTGGGAGGAGGCACTGATCGACCGGGCCGCCCGGATGGTCGAGCGGGACAAGAACCACCCCAGCGTGATCATGTGGTCGCTGGGCAACGAGTCCGGCACCGGCCGCAACCTGGCCGCCATGTCCCGCCACATCCGGGACCGCGACCCGGACCGCCTGATCCACTACGAGGGCGACTGGTCCTGCGAGCACACCGACGTCTACAGCCGGATGTACGCCTCCCACGAGGAGGTCGAGGCGATCGGCCGCCGCGCCGAGAAGCCGCTGGACGACCCCCGGCTCGACGCCCGCCGCCGTGCCATGCCGTTCATCCAGTGCGAGTACGCGCACGCGATGGGCAACGGACCGGGCGGCCTCACCGAGTACCAGCGGCTGTTCGAGACGTACGAACGGCTCCAGGGCGGCTTCGTCTGGGAGTGGATCGACCACGGGCTGCGCGCCCGGGACGCCGCCGGGCGGCCGTACTTCGCGTACGGCGGCGACTTCGGCGAGCCGCTGCACGACGGCAACTTCTGCGCGGACGGCCTGCTCTTCCCCGACCGGACGCCGTCCCCGGGGCTGCTGGAGTACCAGAAGGTCGTCGAGCCGGTCGGCATCTGCGTGGACGCGGCCGCCCGCACCGTCCGCGTCACCAACAAGTACGACGTCATCGACCTGACCGGGATCGCCTTCGGCTGGTCACGCGAGGTGGAGGGGCGCCGGGTGGCCGAGGGCGTCCTCGACGTACCGCCACTCGCCCCCGGGCAGTCGGCCGAGGTGCCGCTGCCGGAGGCCGGGTCCGTGGCGGAGGATGACGGTGACGGCGAGGAGTGGTGGACGGTACGGGCCGTCCTGGCGGCCGACACCGCCTGGGCGCCCGCGGGCCATGAGGTGGCGTGGGGCCAGGCGCGCGCCCGGGGACCCGCCGTGACGCGTACGCCCGGGGCGCGCATCACCCCCGTACGAACCCCCGGAACCACCAGCGCCCCCAGCACCGACGGAACCCCCAGCACCGACGGCACCGACGGCGCCGGGGCCATCACCCTCGGCCCGGCCACCTTCGAACCCCTCGACGGCAGCCTCCGCACCCTCCACGGCCTGCACATCGCCGTCCCGCCCCGGCTGAACGTCTGGCGCGCCACCACCGACAACGACCGGGGCCCGGACGAGGTGAAGTCCCTCGCCGCGCAGTGGCGCCGCCACGCCCTGGACCGGATGCGGCACCGCTGCGACGGCGTCACAGTGGACGGCGAGTCGCTGGTGGTCACGGCGCGGGTGGCACCGCCCGGCGGCTTCTTCGGTCTCACGGTCAGCTACCGCTGGACCAGCGAACGGACCAGCGAACGGACCAGCGAACGGACCGGCGAACGGACCGGCGACGGCACCCGGCTCGACCTCGCCGTCGACATCACCCCGGACGGCGAGTGGCCCTGCCCGCTGCCGCGGCTCGGGCTGGCCATGGGCATACGGGCGCCGCTCGACTGGATCGAGTGGTACGGCAGCGGCCCCGGCGAGTCGTACCCGGACACCCGGCGCGCGGCGCGCATCGGCGGCTGGGCGACGACCGTGGACGAATTCCAGACGCCGTACGTCTTCCCGCAGGAGAACGGCAGCCGCGGCGACGTCCGCTGGGCCGAGCTGCGCGGCCCGGACGGCGGCGGGCTGCGCGTCGAGGGCCGCCCCGCCTTCGCGCTCACCGCGCGCCGCTGGACCACCGAGCAGCTGGAGGCCGCCCGCCACCCGGCCGACCTCTCCCCGGGCGAGGTGCTCCACCTCGACCTGGACGCGGCCCGGCACGGGATCGGCACCGCGTCCTGCGGCCCGGGCGTCCTCGCCCCGTACGAGCTGAAGGCCACCCGGACGCGGTTCGGCGTCGGCTTCACCCTGCCGCGCTGAACGCGACGCACACAGCACGAAGGCCGCGTCTCGTCAGACGAGACGCGGCCTTCGCACCAAAACGATGTGGGTGCCCCCAACGGGATTCGAACCCGTGCTACCGCCTTGAAAGGGCGGCGTCCTGGGCCACTAGACGATGAGGGCCGATGGCCCACCTGGGCGCCTGTCGGCGCTTTCGGGGGCGCGAGAAGCATATGGGATGCCGGTGGGGTTCGCCAAAACGGTTTACGGAGCGGTCGGCGACGCCGTCGCGCCGGGCCGGTTCTCGGCCGGCAGATGGCGGCTGACCTCGGCCTTGGCGAGCCCGAGCCCGCCCAGATCTATCTCGACGCAGCGCCACCTGGCTGGCCGCAAGGGCATCCACGCCGTCGGGGCCTGCGGATCGCGGGCGTCGGCGCCCCCAGTTCGCCCCGGACCGCTCCGCCGCCGTGGGCCAGTGACGCCGCCGAGCACCGGGCGGGCCGGGCGCTGCCCGACGCCATCCGGCCCCGGAAGGTGGCGGGCGCGCCCGTGGACATCGCCGTCGCCCACAACCGTTCCATAGGACTGAGCAGGGGTGAGCCCGATCAGCCGCACGCCCCGAACGGTCTTGGGCGCACTGGTCCCCGGCGTACTCAGCCCCGGGGCGGCGACACGCATCCTGTGCGTGGTCCGGGCCCGGGAGGCCAGTTCCCTGCGCGACCTGGCCAGGTGGTACGGCCATGGGCGACGGGGAGGCCCCGAACCATCCTCTGGTGGAGCAGGGGCCCCGCACACTGGCGCCGTACTAGCGTCCCAGATCGCACAAGCACGCTAACCCGCCCGACCCACGAAACCGCAAGCCCACGAGCCCGCCATCACACGATCGAGCTAACTCGACCTCGTGCACAGCCTCCCGCGAGCAACTGCCAACCCCCTCGCCGCCCGGGAGACCGACAGCACGGTCCCCCTCGCCCTCACCGGTCATGTCCACCACCGCCGGACGGAGGTGCTGCCCGGCGGCACCCGGCTGATGACGGAGGGCTCGACGGGCGGCAGCGGGCTGCGCGCGGTGGACGACGCGGAGCCCGACACGGTCCAGGCGTCGGTCCTCTACCTGGACCGGAACACCCGCCAATTGCCGCATACCCATACATAGGGGGCGCCGAGGCCGGAGGCCGGTTCAGCGTGGCTCCAGCACCGAGTCCGGGTTCCAGGTCGCGTACGCGGCGCCGCCGGACGCGGCCAGCAGCCCCAGCGCGAGGCCGCCCGCGGCCAGCGCCCGCCGCGGGCGGCGGTAGACGGCCAGGCCCAGCGCGGTGGCGCCGAAGACGACGGCCGCGCAGGAGCGCACCGCCAGGTCCCGGGTGCCGCGGACGACGTCGTCCGCCACTTCGTCCTGCAGCCCGGACAGCCGCTCGGGGTGGTCGACCAGCGCCGCGGACCGGATGGGGTCGAGCCGGTTCACGTCGACGTCGAGGCGGAGCGGGGCGTGGTGGCTGCGGAGTTCCAGGGCGCCGAGCGGTGAGACGTTGATCTCGGTGCCGCCGGTGAGGGACGGCCGGAGCGCCATCCGGGTGTCCATCGGGCCCACCGAGGCGTGGACGCTCCCGACGACCAGCAGCCCCATCCAGGCCCCGAGGAGGGTCACCGCGGCCAGCCCGGCGGCGCGGACCAACGGCCGTGGCCGCTCGGCGGCCGGGGCGAGGGGGAGCGGTTCGCGCGCCACGGGGCGCGTATTCCCGGCCGCCCGACCGGCATTCCCGGGCGTCCGACGGGCCATTCCCGGCCGACCGGCCGCCATTCCCGGGCGCGGACCGTCCCCTTCCGGGCCCGGCTGTCCGACAATGGCCACGTGCTGGAGATGACGCGCGAGGAGTTCGAGGAACTGGTGGCCGAGGCGCTGGACCGTATCCCGCCGGAGCTGACGCGGCTGATGGACAACGTCGCGGTGTTCGTGGAGGACGAACCACCGGCCGGCGACCCCGAGCTGCTGGGGCTCTACGAGGGGACGCCGCTCACCGACCGCGGCGAGTGGTACGCGGGCGTCCTGCCCGACCGGATCACCGTCTACCGGGGGCCGACGCTGCGCATGAGCGAGACCCGGGAGGACGTCGTCCAGGAGACCGAGGTGACCGTGGTGCACGAGATCGCGCACCACTTCGGCATCGACGACGAACGGCTGCACGCACTCGGCTACGGGTGAGGTCGCAAGGGAGGTCGCGAGGGAGGCCGCGCGGGAGAGCACAGGCGAGGCCGCGAGGGGTGCGCGTTCGCTTCGGGCGCACGGGTTACGCCGCACGCGTGTCCTAAGGGGTGCGGGGCCAGTTGGGTACTGCGTCACAACCCTGCGGCCTGGAGGTGTCCCACGCATGTCTGGAACCCCCGCTCCTCGCACCGACCCTTCCCCCCGGACCGACGCGCCCCGCGCCTCGCGCGGCCCCCGCGTCTCGGCGCGGAGTGCCGTGGTGGTGACCCTGGTGGCCGGGGCCCTGGCCCTGGGCGGCTGCATGAGCATCTCCGACGACCCCGGGAAGCCCGACAAGCACCGCGGCGGCTCCGGCAAGCGCGGCGGAGCGGCGGAGCCCGGCGGCAGGGTGGTGGTGCGTACGGACGGCCGCGGGCATACGTACACGGAGGCTGCGCGGGACGCCAAGGGCCACAAGCGCAAGGACGGCGAGCGCCGTTCGCCGACGGCGTCCGCCGCCGCGGAACCCGGCGCGGAGCCCTCGCCCTCGGCCGGGAAGCACGGCTCCGGGGCACACCGCCCGGCACCCTCCCCGCCGCCGGAGCCGGGCGCGCCCGCCCCGTCCGAGGCCGCGCCGGAGCCGCGTCCGTCGAGCCCGCCGCCGAGCGCGCCCGACCCCAAGCCCACCCCGTCGGAACCGGCCTCCCCGCCCGCCTCGGCGCCCGCGGAACCCGCGGGATAGCGGGGGCGAACGCGGGGCGTGGCGCGCCGTGTGACAAGGGACACGGGAGGCGGGTGCGGCCGGTTGGGGGAGCGAATTTGCTCTTGGGGGGTGGGGGTGCGTATGGTGGTAGATCGTTTGATCCCATTTGCCCGGCGCCTCATTGAAGTGCGCCGCGAGGCGCGTTCCTTGCCATCCCGTGGCTGACCGCATAGAGGCGGTCGTTTGCGAAAACACGGAGTTTGGGCGCGTGCCGAGACTCCGGAAGGTTTCGCATTTCGCATGTCCGTTTCCACTGATCACGCCGTCATGCCCGCCACCGACGAGCAGGGCGACCCCGGGGACCAGCCCCAGCCGGTCGAGCAGCT
This sequence comes from Streptomyces sp. NPDC005962, assembly GCF_040629205.1. NCBI lineage: Bacteria > Bacillati > Actinomycetota > Actinomycetes > Kitasatosporales > Streptomycetaceae > Streptomyces > Streptomyces sp. NPDC005962. The sequence continues at coordinate 53,644 of NZ_JBEXVE010000039.1, forward strand.
CCAGCAGGCCGAGCGCGCCGAGCCCACCACTGCCCCCGCCGAGCCCGGCGCCGACGTCCCCGCGGACAACGCGGCAGACGCGACAGACGCGGCTGACGTAGTAGACGCAGCAGACGCGGCAGTCGACGCGGCTGACGCCGACGACGCCGAGCAGAGCACCCCCGAGACCTCCAAGGGCCCCGAAATCACCTTCGCCGAACTCGGCCTCCCCGAGCAGATCGTCCGCAAGCTCGCGCAGAACGGCGTCACCACGCCCTTCCCGATCCAGGCCGCGACCATCCCCGACGCCATGGCCGGGAAGGACATCCTCGGCCGCGGCCGTACCGGCTCCGGCAAGACCCTCTCGTTCGGTCTTCCGCTGCTGACCACGCTGGCCGGCGGCCACACCGAGAAGAAGCGCCCCCGGGGTCTCATCCTGACCCCGACCCGCGAGCTGGCGATGCAGGTGAGCGACGCGCTGCAGCCGTACGGCGACGTCCTCGGCCTCAAGCTCAAGGTGGTCTGCGGCGGCACCTCGATGGGCAATCAGATCTACGCGCTGGAGCGGGGCGTGGACATCCTGGTCGCCACCCCGGGCCGGCTGCGCGACATCATCGACCGCGGCGCCGCGACCCTCGACAAGGTCCAGGTCGCCGTCCTCGACGAGGCCGACCAGATGGCCGACATGGGCTTCCTGCCCGAGGTCACCGAGATCCTCGACCTGGTGCCGTCCGGCGGCCAGCGGCTGCTGTTCTCCGCGACGCTGGAGAACGAGATCGACAGCCTGGTCAAGCGCTACCTCGTCGACCCGGTCACCCACGAGGTCGACTCGGCTCAGGGCGCGGTCACCACGATGACCCACCACGTGCTCGTGGTGAAGCCGAAGGACAAGGCGCCGGTCACCGCCGCCATCGCGGCGCGCAAGGGCCGCACCATCATCTTCGTCCGCACCCAGCTGGGCTGCGACCGGGTCGCCGAGCAGCTGTGCGACGCGGGCGTGCGCGCCGACGCGCTGCACGGCGGCATGACGCAGGGCGCCCGCACCCGGACCCTGGCCGACTTCAAGGACGGCTACGTCCAGGTGCTCGTCGCCACCGACGTCGCCGCCCGCGGCATCCACGTCGACGGCATCGACCTGGTGCTCAACGTGGACCCGGCCGGTGACCACAAGGACTACCTGCACCGCTCCGGCCGTACGGCGCGGGCGGGCCAGAGCGGCACCGTCGTGTCGCTGGCCCTGCCGCACCAGCGGCGGCAGATCTTCCGGCTGATGGAGGACGCGGGCGTCGACGCCTCCCGTCACATCGTCGGCGGGGCGGGCGTCTTCGACGAGGACGTGGCCCTTATCACCGGTGCCCGTTCGCTCACCGAGGTGCAGGCCGAGGCGGCCGGGAACGCGGCCAAGCAGGCCGAGCGCGAGGCACAGGACCTCACCCGGGAGCTGGAGAAGGTGCAGCGGCGCGCGACCGAGCTGCGCGAGGAGGCCGAGCGGCTGGCGGCCCGCGCGGCGCGCGAGCGCGGCGAGACCTACACCCCGGGCGCCGAGTCCACGGCCGGTGCCGAGGCGCCGGGCGCGGCGGCGGACGGGACCGCCGGGGACGCCGTTCCGTTCGTCCCCGCGCAGCGTTCGGCCGAGTCCGCGGCCCCGTCCGGTGACCGCCGTGACGACCGCGGCAACTTCGACCGCCGGGACCGCCGGGACAACGACCGCGGTGGCCGCTCCTTCGAGCGTCGCGATGACCGTGGTGGGTTCAACCGCGACCGCCGTGACGACCGTCCCTCCGGTGGCCGGGACCGTCGGGATGACCGTGGTGGCTTCAGCCGGGACCGTCGGGACGACCGTCCGTCCGGTGGCCGTTCGTTCGAGCGTCGCGATGACCGTGGTGGGTTCAACCGCGACCGCCGTGACGACCGTCCGTCGGGTGGCCGGGACCGTCGGGATGACCGTGGTGGGTTCAACCGCGACCGTCGGGACGACCGTCCGTCCGGTGGCCGTTCGTTCGAGCGTCGTGACGACCGTGGTGGCTTCAACCGCGACCGCCGCGACGACCGTCCCTCCGGTGGCCGCTCCTTCGAGCGCCGCGAGCACAACCACCGCGGCGGGGACCGCCCCTTCAACCGCGACCGCCGCGACGACCGCCCGGCGCGCCGTGACGACCACCGCGGCGGCAGCGCCGGTGGCAACGCCGGTGGTAACGCCGGCGGCCGTGCCCACGACCGCCGCACCGACAAGCCGCGCTGGAAGCGCAACGGCTGACCGACGCCGATGAGGCCCGTGCAACCCCCCGCGGTTGCACGGGCTTTCGACCCGGGACGATATTGTCTCGGGGCGGACCCCGTGGCCGGGCTATGCTGCGGGGGTGCGGGTCATTAGCTCAATTGGCAGAGCAGTGGACTTTTAATCCATTGGTTCAGGGTTCGAGCCCCTGATGACCCACCCGTGAAACCGCAGGCAGCATCGCTGGCCTGCGGTTTCGTCGTTTTTCTGGGGGCTTCGGCCGCTCTGTGCGCGGCCGATCGGCGGTCACACGCCCGGCGCTCGAGCGGATGCACGCCCGGCGCCCGAGCGGATGCCGAACGGGACCTGGCCGCACAGGCTGAGCCTGCTCGCTCTCCCAGGAAAACGCGTAAGGAGACCCTCGTGCGACTCGTGACTACCATCCGCGGAACTCTCCCCGTCATGGTGCTGGCGCTCTTGGCGTGGGGCGCTGCCGCTCCGGCGTCGGCCGAGGGAGGGGGGACCGGCGCGGACGGTGACGCTTCGCCCCAGGCGACTGTGCCCTGTGGGGATGAGGCGGCGCTGGTCACCGCGGTGGGCCAGGCGGCCGCGGGCGGGACCGTCGCCCTGACCGCCGGGTGCGTGTACACCCTCACCTCGGTGGCGACGACGGGCGCCAACGGTCCCGACGGGCTGCCGGTCATCACCGGGAACGTGACGATCACCGGCACCGGAGCGGCCATCAGACGCAGCGCCTCGGCACCGGACTTCCGTATCGCGGAGGTCGCGCCCGGCGGGAACCTGACTCTCAGCGGCATCACCGTGTCCAACGGGAAGGCCGTGGACGGGGCGGGCATCCTCGACGCGGGCAAGCTGACGCTGCAACAGAGCACCGTCACCGGCAATGCGGCGAGCGGTCTGGGCGGCGGCATCGATGTCGCCCCGGGCGCCACGGCCGCCCTGTCCGGGAGCGAGGTCTCGGGCAACACCGCCGGGGACGGCGGCGGCCTTCACAGCGGTACGGGGGCCTCGCTGACCGTCAGCAGCAGCACGTTCGCGGGCAACGCCGCGCAGAACACCGGCGGTGCCATCGTGAGCTGGGGCCATTCCCTCCTGAGCGCCGTGACGCTCCAGGGCAACCACACGGTCAACTTCGAGGGGGGCGGTATCTGGACGTCCACCGGAGATCTCACCTTCAGCGGCGGACGGATCACCGGAAATACGTCCGGCAGCTTCGGCGGCGGAATCGCGAATTTCGGAAGCACCCTGAACGTGCAGGCCACGACGGTATCCGGTAATACCGCCGCGCTGAACGGTGGCGGACTTTTCAACCAGTCGGGGAATACCCAATTCGTCGGAAGCAATGTCGCCAATAACACGGCCAATGGCGGTCAGGGTGGCGGTATCTTCCTAAACGGCGGTGCGGTGTCGCTCATCGCCACCACGGTCTCCGGAAACAACCCGAACAACTGCGTACCGGCCCTCGCCGGCTGTAGCGGGTGAGAATTACCGGCTTCCCGTGAAATCCGCAGCGCCCCTGAGAGTGATGCCTTCAGGGGCGCTGCGGCGTTCAGCGTGGTCGCGAAGCGTCAGTGCTTGGACTTGTGCGTCTTGACCGTCACCTTGGTGGTCTTGCCGTGCTTCTTGGCCTTGGCGTGCTTCTTGGCCTTGTGGTGCTTGGCCTTTTCCTTGTGGTCCTTCTTCGGCGGGTCCTGGTGCACGACCACCGGGGTGTTGTCGATCGCGATGTTGGTGCAGTCGCTGCCGACGTCGAGGTCACCGGTCGGGGCGGCTCCGCTGATCGGGGTGATGAGGCCGGTGGCCGTGTCGCAGTCGTTGCTCTGGTAGGCCGCACCCCTGTTGGTGAAGTTGATGCAGTCCGAGTCGGCGTCGAGGTCTCCGGGCGGGGCAAGTGTCGACACGGGGGCGAGGGTGCCGATACGGCTGTCACACGAGTTGGACTGCCGGGCCCCATCGCCGGACGGGAAGAGGCCGCCGTACGCACTCGCGCTGCCCGCGCCACCCACGACCATCGTGCCCGCGGCCGCCGCGGCCATGAGAGCTACCTTCTTGCTGATGTGCATTGTGCTGGTGCCTCCATATCGGGTTCTCCGCGAATGATCCGCAGACACCCGATTAACGAAGGGGCGGCAGATCGGGATTCGGGATAATGCGTCGCGTCACCCATCTGCCACAGTAAAGGTATATTCAGCCGGTTGTTAATTCCGTGGAATATTTCTCATGACGGGTGATGAGTCATAAATATGCGAACGCGGCTCCGGGGATAATTCCCCGGAGCCGCGTTCATGGTGAGAGCGGTCCGTCGGCGCCCGGTGGCTCAGGACGTGCCGCGGCCTCCCGTGCCTCAGTTCTTGGCGGTGCCGTCCGTGCCGGCCACATTGGTGCACTGCGTCTCCTGGGTGACCTCGGATCCAGGAGCGATGGTGATGGGGCCGATGACGGAGGTCGTGTCGCACTTGTTGCTCTGCTTCGTCACCTCGCCGGACTTACTGATGTTGACACAGTTGGTCCGCTGAGTGACATCGGCTCCGGTCAGGCTGACCGTGACCGGGCCGATCACAGAATGGGTCCGGCAGCGGTTCTTCTGCTCCCTCACGCCCGACTCGCTGTAGTTGACACAGTTCGTCTCCGTCTCGATGTCGGACACCGCGAGGGTGACTCCGCCGATGACGGAACTCGTATCGCAGCGATTCGTTTGACGTCCCCCCTCGTTCGGGACGGCTCGGTGCGAGGAACCGCTGTCGGCGGCCTCGGCTCCGGCCGTACTGCCGATGAGCAGCGCACCGACGGCTGCGACCAGAAGCGCCGTTCTCTTGCGCGTATGCATAAAAGCCTCCAAATGAGTTCTACGCGGCAGCCGTACCCGTTTTCGGCGCAGTCGTCACAGGCTGCTGAAAAGCCTTTACGTGGCAGCGGCCCTGGAAGGAAGACTTCCAGGGCCGCGGGTCCCAACGGGGGGATGCCCCACGGTGTTCCCCCGTTCAGGGGGGAACACCGTGAGAGGGTCAGCGCCTCAGTGACGGTAGGGAGCGTCGTCGACCGCGATGTTGGCGCAGTTGCTGCCGACGGTGAGGTCGCCGGTCGGGGCGGCTCCGCCGACCGGGGCGATGATGCCGGTGGCCGTGTCGCAGTCGTTGCTCTGGAAGGCCGCACCGCTGTTGGTGAAGTTGACGCAGTCCGAGCCGACGGTGAGGTCGCCGGTCGGGCCCGCCGCGGCGACGGACGCGATGGTGCCGGTGGCCGTGTCGCAGTGGTTGCTCTGGGCAGTGAGCCCGTCGTGGGCGAGGGCACCGCCCGCACCGCCGATCACCAGGGCGCCGGCAGCCGCGGTCAGAAAGATTGCCTTCTTGCCGATGTTCACTTGAATCCTCCACCTGGGTTGCTCCGCGAATTCACGGACGCATGACACAACGAAGCTCATCAGTTGAGGCATCGGGCGCTGGGCCAGCTTCACCCGTCCGGCATAGTGCGGTTCTTCCGCTGCGTGTCTCCGGGAATCCCGCTAACGAGAGGCGACGCAAGAGCTATTTGGAGCAGCGGGCCCCTGATTCCCCCCTATGCGAATGCGCCGAAAGGGCCTCGGGCGGTGGTGGCGAGGAAGCGACGCCGGGGGAGCGCCGAGGCGGCCGTGCGGTGGCCGGCCGGAGCAACTGACCCTGTCTCCCGACTTGTTCGGCCTGTCGAACGAGTGATACATCCTGACTTCACGACGCAGGAGTGAGTGAGGCACAAGTCCGACCGGCTGCTTCGCGCAACCACAGGCGCGGCCCGTGTTCAGGTCGCTACGCTAAGTACGCGAGGCAGTCACCCGGGGGCGGGAGGAGAGACGTGGGGCACTCAGGAGCGGGGGGCACCCCCGCCGAGCTGATGGACGGGCTGCTGGCCCGTGCGCAGAACGGCTTCGAGATCGGCGAGGCGGTGCTGAGCAGGGCGCGGAGCGCCCTGATGCACCAGTCCGAGCTGCGTTCCTGCCGGCAGTGCAACGAGCCGGCAGGCCCGCGCGGCTATACGACGTACCGGCATGTCTTCCTGCTGCCCGACGGCAGCAGCCTGCTGCTGTGGGAGCTGGAGCACAACACCGGACCGGACGACCGCCCGCTGTTCGAGCTGTACGCGGACGAGGACGCCCTCGCGCTCGCCGAGCGCCGCGTCCACCGGTGCATCGGCGGTGCCCGCTGGGAGGAGCTGGACGGGTTACCGCTGTGGCTGCCGGACCAGCTGCTCCAGGCAGCCGAACCCCCGGGGGTCCAGCGCGCGTACGTGGCCGACAACTCGGCCGACCACGCCCGCCGCGTCCTGCGCCGCGCGGAGAACCCCGACCGGCCGGGGGAGGAGACCGAGCGGCTGCTGAAGACCGCGTTCGCCCATGACATCGCCCTCGCCCCCAAGCCGCGCCGTCGCTCCGGCGGCCCCGACGCCACCTGGTGCCGCTTCTACGAGCACGCCTTCCTGCTCGCGGGCGGGGACGAGATCGTGCTGTGGGAGCTGGAGCACAACCTGACCCGGGACGGGCGGCTGGTGTGCGAGGTGTACCTCGACGAAGTGTCGGCGGAGCTGGCGGCCGACCGCCACGCCCGCGCCCTCGGCGTCGACCTCTGATGATCCGACAGTGGGCCTACCGGGTGACCTGATGCGCGCGCCTCCCCGGTGTCGCGGAAGTCTGTTCGTTGAATCGAAACGTCTGGTTTTCCGCGGATTCGGATCTTCTGGAGGAAATCAAGTGAACATCGGAAAGAAGGTAGCTGCCCTGGCCGTAGCGGCCGGCGCCCTGGTTCTGGGCAGTGCGGCGGGAGCGTCCGCCCACGGTTACGGGGGCTTCGACCCCTTCGGGGCGGTCCAGAGCAACTCGTGCAAGGCTACGGCCGGCATCATCGCCCCTGTCGGCGGAGTTGCCCCCACGGGCGACATCAACGTCGGCGGCGACTGCCTCAACTACACCCAAGGCACCGCGGCCGTCCAGAGCAACGACTGTGACTCGTCGGTTGGCTCCATCGTTTCTGTCGGCGCGGCCGGCCCCACGGGTGACGTCAACGTCGGCCGTAACTGCAGCAACATCGCCCTCGGTAACGGCGGTGGCTACGGCCGCGGCTGATGCTCACCGAGCCCTGGCGGAACGCCATGGCTCACCCTGCGGCCCCGGATGCCTGTCATCCGGGGCCGCTCGGCGTCCGGGCACGGCTGGGCAGCGCCTCCGACGCACCCACATGGCCGCCACCGGCTCGCCCCGCGCCCCGGCACCCGGAAGCCTGATGACGGGGTCATGGACCAGCGAAAGCGAGAGAGACCGGTGCGGGTGCGAGGGAGCAGGGCGCGTCCGGACGCCCGTACGCCCGCCGCCGAGTCCCCGGGCCCGGGTGCGGCCGCCGGTCCCGTCACGGCCGAGGAGGCCGCCGAGGTCTCTACGGGGCGCCGGCTGGCCCGGTGGACCCCCGCCATCCTCCTGCTCGGCGGCGTCGCCTTCGACCTCGCCGCCCCGGCCCCGTACACCGCCTCTCCCTTCTTCGCTGCGGCCCCGCTGGTCGCCGCCTCGCTCTTCCCGCTGCGGCAGACCATCGTCACGACGGTCCTCGCCCTCGCCGCCGTATGCCTGCTGGCGGAGCTGCACGGCGTGAAGGACCCGACCCAGGCCGCGACCGAGATCGCCACGGTGGCCACCGTCGCCCTGCTCGCCCTCGTGATCAACCGCGTCGTCCGCCGCGGCGACCGGCAGCTGGCCTCGGCGCGCGGTATCGCGGAGGCGGCACAGCGGGCCGTGCTGCCCGTACCGCCCGCCCGCATCGCCGGGCTGGACGTCGCGGCGCGCTACGTGGCGGCCGAGCGGTACGCCGCGATCGGCGGCGATCTGTACGCGGTGCAGGACACCCCGCACGGCGTACGGCTGATCGTCGGGGACGTCCGGGGCAAGGGGCTGCAGGCCGTGGAGGTCGTCGCGGTCCTCATCGGCGCCTTCCGGGAAGCGGCGGAGCAGGAGGCGACCCTGGAGGGGCTCGCGGGGCGGCTGGAGCGGGCGTTGCGGCGCGAGGGCGCCCGGCGGGCCGAGCTGGAGGCGTTCGAGGGGTTCACCACCGCCGTCCTCGGCGAGATCCCGCGCGGCGACTCCACCCTCCGCCTCATCAACCGCGGCCACCCGGAACCGCTGCTGCTGCCCGGCGGCGGCGAGGTGCGCCGCCTGGAGCCGGAGACGGCCGCGCTGCCGCTGGGGATGGGCGAACTCGGCGGGTGGCCGGACCGGGTGATGGAGCTGCGGTTCCCCGAGGACGCGACGCTGCTGCTGTTCACCGACGGGGTGACCGAGGCCCGCGACCGGCACGGCACGTTCTACGTCCCGGAGGAGCGGCTGCGCGGCCGCCGCTTCGACGGACCGGGCGCGCTGCTCGACGTGCTGGTGGAGGACGTCGCGCGCCATACGGGCGGGGAGTTCTCGGACGACATGGCGCTGCTGGCCGTACGGCGGCCACCGGGACCGAACGGAACCACGGCCGCCGCTCCGGACACGGACCGTAGCCGACCGTGACGTGGGCGCATAACGATTGACACACGATCAGCCCGCCGGAGGTTTTTGCCAACCCTTTTCAACTGAGGCGAATCGCCCCCATCTGTCCCCTGTTGCTTACTAAGTTCATGCCAAAGCTACGCGGATTCTTCAGAAGAGCTTGGAATCATGTCGCGCTCTCTATTAACGTTCGATAACGCAGCGCGGTCGACGTAGCCGTCGCAGAGGCGGCACCGTGCGCCGTCGCCGAATCCCGTAAGTGCAGCGCCAGCACCACCTTCAGCACCACGCATCACCAGGCACCACGGCGGTAGCAGCCGCAGCACCTAGGGAACCGGGGAACCACCACCTTGGGGTGAATCGGGTCGAACCTGACCCGTAGGAGACCTTCCTGCTCCGAACCCGTCAGCTAACCCGGTAGGCGAGAGGGAAGGAAAGGAGTGCGCCCCGGTGGCGTCCAACAGGTCCGTTCTGGACGAAGCTCCGTACCGCTCAGCGGGCGGAATCGGCACCGCGACCGCGTACGGAGTCGGCTTCGACGCCGGAGCCGGCGCCCGGCCCACGGTCGGCCTCGCCGCCGAACCGGATGAGCCGTCCGTCGCCAAAGAAACCGTCTGGGACGAGTGGAATCCCACCGAGGAATCCATCGCTCCACTGCGCGGCAGGCACCGCGTCGGCAAACAGCGCGGCGGCACCATGGCCCGCAGCGGCGCCGTCCTCGGCGTCGGCGTCATCGCGGCGGTCGGCGCGGGCGGCATGGCGAGCGCCCAGGACCGCCCGGCGGTACCGATCTCCATGCCGGACCTCGCCCACGTCGCCGACGAGGTCAAGGCCCAGCTGCCCGCCGCCAAAGACCTGCCCGGCATCGGCTCCCTGATGGCCGACGACCAGGGCTCCGCCCAGTCCTCCGCGGCCACCCTCACCACGGGCGGCACCGACTCGGGCGAGGCGCTGCGCAACCGCATCCTGCAACAGGCCGAGAGCCAGCAGACCGCGGCGGACGACGACAGACGCGAGGCCGCGGCACGCGCCGCCGCCAAGGCCGCCGCCGACGACGCCGCGAAGTCCGCCGCCAAGGCCCGCGACCTGGTGGAGCAGAAGAAGGCCGAGGCCGCCGCCAAGAAGAAGGCCGCCGAGGCCGCCAAGGCGAAGGAAGAGGCCGAGAAGAAGGCCGCCGCGGCCAAGGCCGCCGACAGCCCCGCCAAGACCTCCGCCTCCACCTCCGCCGGGTTCACCCTCCCCGTCGCCTCGTACACCCTGACCGCGGGCTTCGGCCAGGCCGGCGACATCTGGTCCGCCGACCACACCGGCCAGGACTTCGCCGCCCCGACCGGCACCCCGGTCAAGGCGGTGAGCGGCGGCACCATCACCCAGGCGGGCTGGGCCGGTTCGTACGGCTACCGCATCGTCCTCAAGCTCAATGACGGCACCGAGATCTGGTACTGCCACCTCTCGTCCATGGTCGTCACCTCGGGCAAGGTGTCCTCGGGCGAGACCGTCGGCCGCGTCGGCGCCACCGGCAACGTCACCGGCCCCCACCTCCACGTGGAGGTACGGCCGGGCGGTGGCTCCCCGATCGACCCGATGCCCTGGCTGCGCGACCACGGGCTGAACCCGTGACCCCCTGATCCGGCCGTCGCCGCTCCGACGGCCCTTCGTTCCGGCGGCTCTGGCGCTCTCTCCCCCCTTGACGCCAGGGCCGCCGGTCCGTCTATCTGCCGCCAACGGCGGAATAAACGCATCCACCACACGCGTTGTAAAAACGTATGACCGATACCCGCACGACCATAGGCAGCCTGTCCGTCTTCCCGCTCTCTCTGGGCGGCAACGTCTTCGGCTGGACGGCCGACGAGGCCGAGTCCTTCGAGGTCCTCGACGCGTACGCGGCGGCGGGCGGCAACTTCGTCGACACCGCCGACGTCTACTCCGCCTGGGTGCCGGGCAACCAGGGCGGCGAGTCCGAGACCGTCCTCGGCAAGTGGTTCGCCTCCCGCGGCAACCGCGACGACATCGTCCTCGCCACCAAGGTCGGCGCCGGCGTCCCGGAGCCCCGCGGACTCTCCTCTTCCGCCATCAAGTCCGGCCTGGACGAGTCCCTCCAGCGCCTGGGCACCGATTACGTCGACCTCTACTACACCCACTACGACGACACGTCGGTGGAGGTGGAGGAGATCATCTCGACCCTCGACGAGCTGGTGAAGGCGGGCAAGATCCGCGAGATCGCCGCCTCCAACATCTCCGCCGAGCGCCTCGAAGCCTCCGTCGCGTTCTCCGCCCAGGAGAACCTGGCCCGCTACGTCGCCCTCCAGCCCCACTACAACCTGGTCTCGCGCGACACCTTCGAAGGCGAACTGGCCGACGTCGCCGCCCGCCACGGCCTGGCGACGCTCCCGTACTACGCCCTCGCCTCCGGCTTCCTCACCGGCAAGTACCGCCCCGGCACCACGGTCGACAGCGCCCGCTCCACGGGCGCCGCCCAGCACCTGGAGACCGAGCGCGGCCAGAAGGTCCTCGCCGCCCTGGACGACGTGGCCGCCAACCACAACGCCGACCACGCCACCGTCGCCCTGGCCTGGCTCACCGCCCAGCCGACCGTGGTGGCCCCAGTAGCCAGCGCCCGCACCCCCGCCCAGCTCCCGGCCCTACTGGCCTCGGCCGACCTCCAGCTCACCCGGCCGGAACTGGACCTCCTGACGTCCGCCTCGGACTGACCCCGGGCCTGAGCTTGGCCCCGGCCCGGGCCTGACGCCAGCCCAGGGTCCGCGTCTCACAACGGCACCGGGGCGGCGATACCCCGTATCGCCGCCCCGGCACCGCACCCTCACGCGCTTACGCCCCTACACCCCGCGCCGATCGGCCAGCACCCACGAGGCGGCGGCAACCGCACCGGCGACCCCGAAGACCGACGGCCACGCCCCGACCTTCTTCGCCAGCGGATGCGACCCGGCGAACGCGGCCACGTACAACCCGCTCAACGCGGCCGCCGTCCCGTTCCCCGCCTTGTCGCGCCACCCCTTGGCGGCCACGGCCCCGGCCGCCGCCAGCGCAACCCCACCGAGCGGCCGCTTCCCGGTCCACCGGGCGACCCCATACCCGCCGACCAACCCACCCGCAGCCACCAGCCCCGCCGGTACTCCGCCCATGCCGCTACCTCCCACTCCAAGGGGCTCTTCGCCCCCAGAGGCCTTAGCCCAGTTCGTCGCACCGCACGGCGGTGACGAAGTCACTCCACGCGCCCTGGGAGAACCCGAGCACGGGCCCGCCCGGACGCTTCGAGTCCCGCACGACGGTCTCGCGGTCCGGCAGCTTCGCCGTCTCCACGCAGTTGCCCCCGCTCCCGTTGCTGTAGCTGCTCTTGTGCCATTCGAGTAGCGATATGTCAGTCATCGATGAAGTCCTTCGCCGCTTGTCTGATGAGGTCGCTCGATCGCTGTGGACTCAAGGACAGAGCACGTAGATTGTCAAACGCCTTGCCATAGAGAGCAATCTCTTCCGGACGCTCCAGATACACGGAGTCTGTCAGGCCGTCGCGGTACACCATGTCGGGATCTTCCTGATCCGGGAACTCCAAGATCGTGAATGCGCCAACAGCGGGGTAGCTGCCAGCATCGAACGGCAGTACTTGGATCGTGACGTTCTTCAACTGGGCGATGTCCAGTAAGTGTTCGAACTGGGCCCGGGTGATCTCGGCGTTACCGATGGTGTGCCGCAGCACGCTCTCGTGCACGATCGCCCACAGGTCGAGAGGTGCCGTGCCGGTCAGGCGAGCCTGCCGCTCCATCCGTACGTTGATCATGCGTTCACCATCGTCGGGGTCCTGAGTGGGCGCAGCGAGGTGGAGCTCTCGGGCGTAGTCGGCAGTCTGGAGCAGGCCGGGCACGAACTCGCACTCGTAGGTCCGCAGTCCTGAGGCGGCCTGTTCTAGCCCGACGTAGACCGAGAACCACGAGGGAACAGCACTGCCATGCGCGTGCCACCAGCCGCGCGTCTTGGATTGCTTGGCGAGTTCCTTGAGAAGCTCGCGGAGTTCGTCCGAGGTGCCATAGAAGCGGCAGAGCGCATCGACGTCCGACGGTTGTACGCGCCCCTGGCCCGTCTCCAGACGGTTGACCTTCGAGCCGCTCCAGTCCAGTTCCTGCCCCACCTGCCCGCAGGTGAGTTGGTGTTCCTCTCGGAGTTTCTTGAGCTCAATAGCCAGGCGGCGACGTCGGGCGGTGGGTGATCCGGACACATGAACTCCTCTTGTAGTGACGTCCGTTCAGTCTTGTCGAGGGCCACGGGCGCGTCAGTCACTCAATCGGGCGAATCTCCATATGCACATTGCATGTCGGGATATGCGCTGCCATGCTCTCACATGAAGTCACCAAGAGACACACCATTGTTGCGGTGGGTGATCATTTGGTGTGGCGCAACGGCAAGGGGTTGAAGCGCGTGATCGTCGAGCAGTGCATGCAGCGGAAGGCGTGGGACCTTCCCTTCCTGGCGGAGCCAAGCGGGGTGGCCGCGCTGCGACGCATCGTGCGTACGCACCTGACGCTCTGGGGGCTATCTGACGTGGTCGAGGCGGCGCAGATCTGCGTCACTGAGCTTGTCGCCAACGTCATCACCCACGTCGGCCTCGGGACTCCGACCACCATGGCCGTCGACATGAACGGCACGTACCTGCGCATTGCAATCAGTGACCCGGACTCCCGCGCATTGCCCACGCTGCTGAGCGCAACCACCACGGCCGAGTCGGGTCGGGGGCTGGCCCTGGTCGCTGCTGTCACCGACCGTTGGGGAGTGATCCCGACCGAGCGAGGTAAGACCACCTGGTGCGAGATCGCCACCGAGCTCAGGCGGAACGACACTCACGTCGATCGACCTCAAGTGCATCGTGCCGAGGCCCTGCTGACCCTCTACGGTCAGCCGCTTCTGCGGATGAGTCCCACCTCGCCGCTGAGCCATGCTGTGGCGGAGGAGACAGCGATTGCCTTGATCGCTGACCTGCTCCATTGGTTCCGTGCCCATGGGCAGGACCCCGACACGGCCTTGGACCGAGCCCAAACGCACTTTGAGTCGGAACTCGGTGCAGTCGGCTGAGCGACTACCCCGCCGCGATGGCCGAGTACGTCCAGACGTCGGCAGGTAGTGCATGCCGGAGCTGCCAGACGATGCCCATGGGCTTGCTGCCCTTGTGGGACTCGTACGTAGCGGGGCCAAGCAACATCCACGGCTGAGGTCCACCGATGTCGGTCTTCTTGTAGCGCCGCACGAAAAGCAGCACATGGGTGCCGCGCTCCTGATGCTGCTGATAGCGCAGGCCCGTGGGCGAGGATTCCGACGTCTGGTTCTGCGATTCCCAGTGGAAGTGACTTGGGCTCATCGCATAGTCCTTGTATCGGGTCTGCGGCGAGAAGTCCTTATCGTCCTTTTCAAGGGTGATCAAGAGCGCGTCGGTCCGGATGTCGTCGCACCACTTCACGCCCTCGCGGAAGTTTCCCGGGAAGAAGCCGCCTATGCCCGCCTGGCCGAGTGCGGGCAGGATTTCCTCGCGGCTGTACGAGGCGTGGACGGCCAGCGGGACTCCGCCATGCTCGCCCAGGAGCGGGATCGGGTAGTGGTCCGTGTGCTCCAGGTTGTACGTGAGCACTTGCCCCAGCTCGCTGCGGAAGGCGCTCTGCTGGCGCAACGATTCGAAGCCCTCGGCATAACTGGCGAAGCCCCCGCCCAGCGGCCACAGGGAGAAGAAGAGCATCCGTGCGTACGCCTGTCCCGAGGCATCGAGCGAGTCGTACGCCGGGGCGTCATCGGCAAGCATCCGCCGGTAGGCATGGACTCGTTGTGGGTCATCGACGTGAAGGAACGCCGAAACTCGCTTGAGGAGCGCTTCTTCTCCCTCAGGGTGTTCCTCGCCCAGCAGGTGAGCTCGCCTCAAGAGGCGGGTCCATGAGTTGTTGCTGCGATACAGCTCTTTGAGCTCGCGGCGGCTCTCGCGGAGATAGGCATCGAGCTGTGGTTCGGCGTATGCGGCCACCTCTTGTGTCAGCTGCCGAACGTTGACGTTGATCTGGCTCTTGATGTTGTCCAGAATCCGTTGTTTGGACTTACGGTCGAGGATGATTTCGCATCCCGAGGGCAGCTGCGGGAAGTCGCGCTCGATGTGCTCCGTGAGCCGGTTGCGGGTGAAGCTCGTCAGTGCGCGGAACTGCTCCTCAAAGCGGAACTCCTTGCGGTGCTGTCCGATGAAGTCGAGGACGGTGAGCACTGCCTTGTCCGGCGTGCGTCGCAGGCCCCGGCCCAACTGCTGCAGAAACACCGTGGCGCTGGCGGTCGGGCGAAGTAGGAGGAGGGTGTCCACATCCGGGATGTCGAGCCCTTCATTGAAGAGGTCGACCGAGAAGAGGACCTGCACCTTGCCGTTGCGCAGGTCATGCAGGGCTTGGGCACGTTCCGCAGTGGGGGTGGACCCGTCGAGAGCCTTGGCGCTGATGCCAGCCTGGCGGAAGAAGTCAGCCATGAAGTGAGCGTGCGCGACGGTAACGCAGAAGCCTAGCGCCCGCATTTCGCCGGGGTTCGTCACCTTTTCCTGAATGGCCTTCACGATGAGGCGAGCCCGCGCATGGTTGCCGGTGTAGAGCTGGCCTAGCTCGCTCGTGTCGTACGATCCCTGCTTCCAGGTGAGCCCTTCGAGGTCCGTGTTGTCGGCTATGCCGAAGTAGTGGAAGGGGCTGAGGAGATCGTTCTCCAGCGCCTCCCACAGTCGCATCTCGGCGGCGATATGGCCGTTGAAGAACTCATCTTGGACGTTCCGGCCGTCCATCCGCTCTGGTGTGGCCGTCAGGCCAAGAAGCTCCATCGGCTCGAAGTGGTCGATGATGCGGCGGTAGGTCGGTGAGACGCCGTGGTGGAACTCGTCGATGACGACGACATCGAAGTGGTCGGGAGCGAGTTTTTCCAGGGACCGAGCGTTAAGGGACTGGACGCTGGCGAAGACGTGCGTCCAGTCTTGCGGCACATCCCCTCCGACCAGGAGCTCCCCGAAGTTCGCATCGTTGAGCACCTCTTGATAGGCGCGCAGCGACTGCTTAAGGATCTCTTGACGGTGTGCGACGAAGAGGAGGTTGAGACGGCGCCCCCGGTGCTTCTTCTTCAGCTCCTTGTAGTCGAGCGCGGCCATGACGGTCTTGCCAGTGCCCGTTGCGGCGACAAGCAAGTTGCGGTGCCGGTCGTGGATGTCCCGCTCGATCTGGAGCCGTTCGAGCATGTCTTGCTGATGCGGGTAAGGCCGCACTTCGAGGCCGGACAGGCTGATGGCGCGCGTGCCGTTTCCTTGCTTTCCGCTGGCCAAGGTGAGGGCCTCGGCTAGCCGGTTGCCGTCGCTGTCGGGGTCGTACGTCTCGAACGCGGGCTCACTCCAGTACGAGTCGAAGGTGGCCTCGAACTTCTTCAACACCGGTGGCGTCGCTACCGATGAGAGGCGGACATTCCACTCCAAGCCGTCGAGCAGCGCAGTCCTGGAGAGATTCGAGCTCCCGACGTACGCGGTGTCGTAGCCGCTGTTCCGTCGAAACAGCCACGCCTTCGCATGCAGCCGCGTGGACCGCAGCTCGTAGTTGACCTTGACCTCGGCGTTGAACTCCTTGACGAGCCGATCCAGGGCGGTCCGCTCGGTGGCTCCGATGTACGTGGTCGTAATGACCCGGATCGGCACCCCACGATCCCGCGCCGCCTTAAGCGACTCCTCCAGGACACGCAGACCATGCCACTTCACGAACGCACAGAGCAGGTCGACACGGTCCGCTGTGGCCAACTCGGCCCGCAGCTCGAAGCCCAGGTTCGGGTCTTCGGGGGAGTTGGTGATCAGCGCCGTCTCGGAGAGCGGTGTGGCCGGGCGCACGGAGTAGACCCCCGGCGCTTCCTGCTCAGCAACGGCGATCAGCTGCCGAGGTCCGTCCGCGATGAGGTCAACCCACTGCTTGGCCCCGTCGAGCGTGCTGATCGACTCAAGAATGTGATTGGCCGCGATGACCTGCTCGTGAGGGGGCAGGCTGGCGAAGATCTGCCGCACCGTATCGGCGACGTGGCGCGCGAGGACGTGCGGGGAGGAGAACTCGCCGACCTTCTGCTCGATGGTCTTCCACCCACCTGCGTCCAGCGTCTTCAGATGCTCCTCAAGGCGGGAGGTGATCAACCGCTCATATAAACCAGGTACTGGTGTGGACTGGTTCGCGAAGTGCTCGACCATGGCAGCATCCCCCCGTCGTTTCGTGGCACTGAAGTTGTACCAACTGACTCTGACACTTCGCCTGAGCTGTCCGTCTGCAGTAGGGCGAGCATCAGTGCACTGGGTCTGCAGTGCTGCTGTCGAAAGCCTCGCCGTCGGGCCAGATCACCGACGCACCTGACACGTTGCACAGGTCAATCAGATCTTGTCGTGGGCGTGATGGCAGCAGTACAGCCAGCGATGGCCTGGGCTCGATGTAGCGCCGGTAGTCGTACAGCTGCCCTATGGCCATGCGCACAGCTTCGCGGGTCACACTGCCCTTGGCCTCGATGAGGGCGTCGTCGGTGACGTCGTACAGATCGGTGTAGAGGGCCCTCACCTCACCGGCAGGGATGATCTTTTTGCGCTTGACGGTGTGCCCTTGCATCGCCAAGTAGTCGCGGTACTTCGTGACCAAGGGGGCCTCACGACGCTCAGCTTCGTGTCCCTTGCTCTTCGAACTGACGGTCATGCGTTCTGTTTGGTGCTGCTCGATCTCGACGTCTTCGATCACGTCGTCATTGCTTGGTGTGAACGAGAGTCCGTCACCGAGCTCGGCCACGTCACCGATCGGCTTGAGGCGGAACATGATCACGCTGCGCAACTCGTCCTTCGCATCGAGCGCATCCCGGTAATACCAGGGATGATCTGCGATGGTGAACTGCCCGAGATACACGTAGACGCCGTCGGAGACTGCATCGAACAGGCGTAGTGCGCGCCCGTCCTCGACGTGATGGAGAACGGCCCGGTTTCCCCGGACCATTCGCTGGTCGCCCTGCTGGCCCTCGCCGGTGTAGTGGAAGCAGCCGTCTGTGCCCCAGCCGTCGAAGTAGCCGACTTTGCGACCACGCTTGGGGTTGCTGAACAGCAGAACGTTCGCCGACGAGCTGGAGTGGGCGATCCCGCCCTGAGTGCTGCCACCGTATTCAGCCTGTATCTGCGTCCGCTTGCGCTCCTCGCCGGGCGCTATGTCCCACATGGGTCCCCCAAGATCCATCAACCATGGTTGACCCACACGTTAGTCATATAAGCGCACCGTCTTGGGGGTGGGGCCCACGGCACGGGGACGGTCAGAGCTGACCTCGCGGGCCAGTGGGGAGCTGTGGAGGCTGGGGCGCGTACGACGGTTGGAAGGCATACGTCGGCTGCGCGGTCTGTTGGGTGTGGGGTGGCTGCGGGCCGCTGTAGCCATAGCTCGGGCCTGGGGAGCCGTAGCCGTATCCGGGGCCGGGGGAGCCGTAGCCGCCGTGCGGCTGGGTGGGCCAGTACGGCGGAGGGAGGGGGGCCTGGGGTGGTGGCGGGGGTTTGGGGAGGGGGAGGGAGAGGGCCGCGTGGGCCAGGGCCGGTTGGGCCGTTGCGCGGCGCTCCCATAGGGCGTCGAGGAGTTCGCGCTCGCGGGTGGTGAAGTCCGGGCCTGCCGTGCCCCGGTACGCGCGGCGGCGGAGGAGGGCGAGGGAGGTCGCGGAGGCGATGTACTCGCCGACCGTGCGGGCCGCCGCCGGGCCCTGGGTGCGGCGGGCCAGGTCGCGGGCGATGCCGCGGGTGCGCATCGAGGACAGGGCGAGGGGCTCGGGCGGGGTGAGCCATCCGGCCGCCTGGTAGGCGGTGAGCTGGTCGCGTACGGTGCGCAGCTCGTTGTTGCGGGACCAGAGGGTGAGCCAGGTCAGCAGCCCGAAGACGGGGACCATGAACGCGGCGTAGACGATGATGAAGCCGTAGCCGCCGAGGGTGGACGAGCCGTTCCAGAGGCCGTGCAGGACCATCGCGGCCATCAGCGCCGCGATCGGCAGCAGGACGCGGCGGGTGCGCTGGTGGTGGGCGGCCGCGGCGGCCAGGCCGAAGCCGACGCCGGTCATGGCGGTGAACAGGGGGTGCGCGAAGGGGGACATCACCCCGCGGATGAAGAAGGTCGCGGCGGTGGTGGACCGGATGCCCGAGTAGCCGAACTCCTGGTCGCTGACGAAGGCCGAGCCGAGGTAGAGGATGTTCTCGGTGAAGGCGAATCCGGTGGCGGTGATTCCGGCGACGACGACGCCGTCCACGATCCCGTTGAAGTCGCGTCGTCGGAACACGAAGAGGAGGAGCACGGCGGCCGCCTTGGCGCTCTCCTCCACGAACGGCGCGACGAACGTGGCTCCCCAGGTGTCGGCGTCGGCCTGGCCGCCCGGGGACGAGCGGTCGGCGACGGTGGTCATGAGCCACTCGGTCGCGAAGCCGTTCGCGATGAGCGCGACGAGCGTCGCGGCACACGCGCCCCAGGCGAAGGCGAAGACCAGGTTCCGCCAGGGTTTCGGGTCGACGCGGTCCAGCCAGCGGAACACCGAGATGATCAGCGGTACGGGCAGCACGGCGAGGCCGAGCCCCACCAGGAAGCCCTTGGTGCCGGTCTGCTCGCGTACGAGGGCCAGGATGACCAGGCCGGAGAGCGACAGCAGCCCGATGAGCGCGGTGGCGCGCAGCGCCTTGTTGTCCCAGAGGCGGCTGAGACGGCTGGTTCTACCCCACGGCCCCGGGTGTCCGGGGTGTCCCGGGTGTCCGGGGTGTCCCGGGTGTCCTGCGTGCGCCGGGTGCCCTGGGTGTCCCGGGTGCGCCGGGTACGCCGCGTGCGGCCAGCCCCCCGGTGCGGCCACGCTGTCGAACCACGGCTGCTGGTCATACGGCGTGACCGGCGGATCAGGCGGCTGGTGGGGGGACGGGGACTGATGCACTCAACCGACCCTAACGAACGGGGACGTGGCGGACTGCGGGATTATCCCCATCTGCGCAGGGGTGCTATGCGTCGTTGCGGCGGAAGATCAGGTCGTGGACGATATGTCCCTTGTTCAGCCCCTGGTCCTCGAACTTGGTGAGCGGGCGGAAGTCCGGGCGCGGGCAGTAGCCGCCGTCGGGGCGGGTGTTGTCGAAGGACGGGCTGGCGGTCAGGACTTCCAGCATCTGCTCCGCGTACGGCTCCCAGTCGGTCGCGCAGTGCAGCAGCGAGCCGGGGCGCAGCCGGGTGGCGGCCAGCTCGACGAACTCGGGCTGGAGCAGTCGGCGCTTGTGGTGCCGCTTCTTGGGCCAGGGGTCCGGGAAGTAGACGCGCAGCCCGGAGAGGGCGGCGGGCGCCAGCATCTCGCGCAGCAGGATGATCGCGTCGCCGTTGGCCACCCGGACGTTGGACAGTCCGTCGCGCTCCGCGAGGGCGAGCAGGTTGCCCTGGCCGGGGGTGTGGACGTCGACGGCGAGGATGCCGGTGCCGGGGTCGGCGGCGGCCATCCGCGCGGTGGCCTCGCCCATGCCGAAGCCGATCTCCAGGACGACGGGGAGGTCCGGGTCGCCGAAGAGCTCGCCGAGGTCGAGGCGGTGCAGCCCGTCGATGTCCAGCCCCCACTGCGGCCACAGGCGGCGCAGCGCCTCGCTCTGGCCGGGGGTCACCCGGCCGCGGCGGGGGCGGAACGAACGGATGCGGCGCTCATGGTGCGACCCGGCCGGATCGGCGACGGGCCCACCGGGGAACCGCGGCTCGCCGCGGTCGCGGGCGGGGGCGGTGCGGTCGCGCTCCGCTGGGGCATCGGGGGCGGTGGAGTTCTCGGACACAGTGCTTCCGATTCTACGGGCGGGGCCTCGTCCAAAGGCGGGCCCGCCCCAGGGACGCCATGGTGTGGGCGGCCGGGGCCCCCGGCCCCGCCTGGCGGGCCGCGGTCGTCGTGAGGGCCGTCACAGCGCCTCCAGCACCCGGCGGGCCACCTCGCGGCCGATGGGGAGGGAGGCGGTGGCGGCGGGGGAGGGGGCGTTGAGGACGTGGACGGCGCGGGGGGTCTGCGAGATGAGGAAGTCGTCCACGAGCGTGCCGTCCGGCAGCACCGCCTGGGCGCGCACTCCGGCCGGGGCGGCTATCAGGTCGTCGGGTGTCACATCCGGCAGCAGCCGGCGGACGGCGTCGGTGAAGGCGCGCTTGGACAGGGAGCGGCGCAGCTCGCCCGCCCCGTACCGCCAGTGGCGGCGGGCTATCCGCCAGGCGCCCGGGTACGCCAGCGTCCCCGCCAGCTCGCGCGGGCGCAGGGTGTGCCAGGTGTATCCCTCGCGGGCGAGCGCGGGGACCGCGTTGGGCCCGAGGTGGACGCCGCCGTCGATGCCGCGGGTCAGATGGACGCCGAGGAACGGGAACGCGGGGTCGGGCACCGGGTAGACCAGGCCGTTGACCAGCGACGTACGCGACGGCGCCAGCTCGAAGTACTCACCGCGGAAGGGCACGATCCGCATGCCCGGGTCGTCGCCCGCCAGCCGCGCCACGCGGTCGCACTGGAGCCCCGCGCAGTTGACCAGGGCCCGGGCCCGCAGCACCGTGCCGTCCGCCGTGCGGACCGCGACGGCCGACGGGCGGCGCCCGATGCGGGTCACGCCCGCGCCGTACCGCACGGACGCGCCCGCGTCCCGCGCCAGGCGGGCCAGCTGCGCCGCCACCGCGCCGAAGTCGCACACCCCCGTCGTCCCGACGTGGATCGCGGCGAGGCCGCGCACCCACGGCTCGTACTCGGTTATCTGGGCGGGGCCCAGCTCGCGCACCGGGATGCCGTTCTCCCGGCCGCGCTGGACCAGGGCGTGCAGCCGCGGCAGCTCGGAGCGCTCCGTGGCGACGATGAGCTTGCCCGTCACCTCATGGGCGATGCCGTACTCGGCGCAGAACTTCACCATCTCCGCCGCGCCGCGCACCGCGAACCGCGCCTTCAGCGATCCCGGCCGGTAGTAGATCCCGCTGTGGATCACTCCGCTGTTCCGCCCGGTCTGGTGGCGGGCCGGGCCCGCCTCCTTCTCCAGCACGGTCACGCGGGTGCCGGGCGCCGCGCGCGTGATCGCGTACGCCGTCGACAGGCCGACGATCCCGCCCCCGATCACCAGCACGTCGCAGTCCACCGCCGTCACCCCATGCACCTCCCCACGCGCCACAACCGTCCGGTCGCCCGATCGTCGATCCCTATCATGACCTGCGCCACTGACAGCGGCTCGAAACCCATGCGGCGCCTGGTATCCGGACGGGCGCGTGAAGATCACGCGCGCTTCGCCCGAAGCTCACGTGAGGGTCACCGATGAGGGCACCACCGGCACCCGGCCGTCGGTCACCGGCACTCGGCCGTCGGTCACCGGCACCGGGCCGTCACCGCATGCCCGGCCGTTCCCGCGTACTGGGCCGTCCCTGCGTACCGGGCCGTCGCCGCGTACCGCGCCGTCCTCGCGTACCGGGCTGTCACCGCATGCCGCGCCGTCACCGCATACCGGGCCGCCGCCACCGAGAGCCCCTCACGCCGGTGTCACCAGCAGCGGCCTGGCCCGCTCCCGCAGCTCCGCCACCCGCGGCTCGTCCCGGTACGCCTCCAGCCGGTGCATCAGGTCGCGCACGTACTCCGTGGTGCGCGCGGACGAGATGCGGTTGGCGACCTCCACGGCCCGGGCGCCCGCCGCGCACGCCGCGTCCAGGTTCCCGGACTCCAGTTCGGCGACGGCGGAGACGACGAGCCGCAGCCCGTGGGAGCGTACGAACTCCTCCGTCGGCCGGGACAGCGCCTGCTCGGTGAAGCGCCGCACCTGGCGCGGCAGCCGCAGGTCGCGGTAGCACTCGGCGGCGTCGGCCGCGAACCGCTCCTGGCTGTAGAAGTCGAGCCAGGACGGGTCGGCGTCGCCTCCCCGGGACCGCTCCAGCCAGCCCTCGGCGGACTTCAGCGCCGCCCCGCAGGCCGGGCCGTCCCCGGACTTGGCCTGGGCGCGCGCCTCGACCAGCCGGAAGAAGCTCATGGTGCGGGCGGTGGCCAGGCCGCGGTTGCGCTCCAGGGCGGCCTGGGCGAGGTCCACGCCCTCGTCGGCGAAGCCGCGGTAGGTGGCCTGGAGGCTCATCGACGCCAGCACGTAGCCGCCGAGCGGGACATCGGCGGCGGCGCGGGCGAGGCGCAGCGCCTGGATGTAGTACCGCTGCGCGGCCTCCTGCTGGCCGGTGTCGAAGGCCATCCACCCGGCCAGCCGGGTCAGTTCGGCGGTGGCGCCGAAGAGGGAGCGGCCGACCTCGTCGCTGTACGAGCCGAGCAGCAGCGGTGCCGCGTCGACCCGCAGGCACTCAGGGACCATGGAGGAACGCCAGTCGCCGCCGCCGTACTTGGAGTCCCAGCGGCGCGCGTCCTCGGCGGCCTCGCGCAGCTTGGTGACGTCGCTGTGGCCGACGCGCTGCGATAAGGCGTCGGCGCCGCTGCCGCCCGTACCGCCCGCCTCCTCCTCGGCGTCCTCCGCGTCCTCGGGACCGCGGGCGACGGAGGTGTCGGCCGGGGATATGAGCCAGCGGGAGGCGGGGGTGGCGTACGCGCTGACCGCGAAAGATCCGGCCAGGCTCTGCCAAATACCCACCCCGCCGCGCCGACCCGCGAGATCAAGCCGGTACAGCTCGGTCGCGGAGCGGACGGCCTGGCCGATGTCGCGCGGGAACGCGAGTCCGACCTCGGGGGCCGGATCGGCGTCGGCGAGGCCGATCTCATGGAGTGGGACGGGACGGCCGAGTTTGCTCCCGATAGCGGCCGCAATCAGATGGGGCGCGGCGCCTTGGGGCACCATGCCCTTGGAGACCCAACGCGCTACGGACGTCTTGTCGTAGCGAAGGGTCAGGCCACGCTGGGCGCCGAGGTCGTTGACTCTGCGCGCGAGCCCGGCATTGCTGATCCCAGCGAGGGCGAGAACGGTGCCGAGCTTCTCGTTCGGCCCGCGTAGCTCCCTGGACATGCGCACCCCTCGACAGCACCGACGGCCGCCCCGGCATAGGCGCGGGGCATTCGTAAACCCAGCGTAGTTCGCCGCATCCCGACCGTTAAGAGGTGGTGTCCCGGATGGCGAGATTCTTGTACGAACGGGCGTGCGGGGCGTGACGCGTGCTCCCGGTGTGTGTGGCTGTGCGCCCGTGTGTGCGCTCTGTCTCAGTCCCGGCGAGAACGTTTCGATAGGACCTGCGTGGGTCGGCCCGCTGTACTGGATCGAGTGGGCTGGGGGACGCCGCCGCCTCATTCCCCGCGGGTGGCGGAACGGTCCGGGAGGCGGAAGCCGCCTCCCGGACTGTCGTGTTGGGAGGGCGTGGAGACGAGCGGAGGCGAACGGCGCGCGGCGGTCCGGATGATGGCGGGTCATCCGCAAGACCGCCGAGCGCGCCACGGCGAACTTGGCCGAATATCGCCTGTCAGTGCCGGGCTCCCGCGGCGGGCCGGGGAGGGGGAGGCCCGGCGCGGGAAGCCCCTTCCCTCGCACCCGCGTTGGCGGATTCTTCGTGCGCTTCGTCGTGTGCGTTCTCCTGGGCGTCCCCGTGTGCGTCCTCCGCGTCCTCGTATACGCCCTCCTGCGCGTCGTCATACGCGTCGTACACGCGTTGGCGTCCTTGCGCTGTTGCACGCCTCAGTCGTGGCAGCATGGGCCACGGCGGAACGGTGCGTCGTGATCGGTGACGGTTCCCTCCTGGGCTTCTTACGAACGCCTGCCCGCGGGGGCCGTAGGGTGCGATCAACTCCTGGGATTCCCGCGGTCATCAGCGGTCAAGGGACATCCAAGAGATCCACGTAGTTGTCCGGTTCGATGTCGAAACCGTCAACATGCTGTGCATGATGGCACCTACTTCTTGGATGCCCTGGATGCCCACAGCCTGTGGAGGCGGCGATGCGGTGGTTGGTGGGGTGGAGCAGTACCGCATCCGGCCCGGTCCCCCCGGAAGGCCGTGCGATCCAGCCGGTCGGTGCCCAGCTCCTGTGGTCCGACCCCGATCCGCTGTGGGCGGTCGGCGACTGGCGGCCCGACGAGGTACGCGTCGTCCAGGCCGACCCCTTCACCCGGCTCGCCGTCTTCGGCTGCTGCGGCGCCACCGACGAGGAGCTGCGGGTCGGCCTGTTCGCCGCCCGCGGCGGCGCCCTGCGCCATCTCACCGCCTGGCCCGGCAGCTACACCGCCGTCGCCCAGGTCGGCCGCCGCATCACCATCGCCGGTGACCTGGCCGGTGCCCGGCCCGTCTTCCACACCGACTGGTCCGGCGGCACCGCGTACGCCACCGCCGCGCTCCCGCTCGCCGACCTCATCGAGGCCCAGCTCGACGTCAGCCACCTCGGCGCGCTGCTCGCCTGCCCCGACTCCCCGGAGGCCGTCGGCGACGGCACGCCCTACATGGGCGTCAGACGGGTGCCGCCCGGACACGCGCTCGTCCTGCGTGACGGCGCCCGCGACGTCACCGGCTACGAGCCCACCGCCTCGCTCGCCGTCGCCGCGCCCTCGCTCGACCAGGACACGGCCGTCGAGGGCGTACGGGACGCCCTCCTGGAAGCCGTACGCGCCCGCCTCACCGCACCCCGCCACGCCCCCGCCACCGACGGCCTCGACCCCGGCCCGGTCCCCGGCATGGGCCCCGCCGAACGCCGCGCCGCCCGCGGCGCCCCGGCCCCCGGCATCGGCGCCGACCTGTCCGGAGGCAGCGCCTCCGCCACGCTCGCGCTGCTCGCCGCCGGTCTCCCCGGTATGCCCGGCACCCTGCTGGGCCACGGCACCGAAGCCGGGGAACGCCTGCTCGCCGTCACCTTCAACGACCTCGCCACCACCGGCGGCGCCCGCACCCGCGAAGCCGAGCTGGAACGCGCGGGCGCCATCGCCGCCAACCCCCGGCTGCACCACGTGGTCGTCGCCGGAGGCGAAGAGGCCCTCCCGTACGCCGCCCTCGACATCGGCGCCCTCACCGACGAACCCGGCCCGTCCCTCGTCATCGCCGAACGCCACCGGCGCCGCCTCGCCGCGGGCAGCGCCGACCACTTCGTCGGCCACGGCGCCCGGCAGGTCCTCGACGCCCACCCCGCCCGCCTCGCCGACCTGCTGCTCGACCGCCGCAGACGCCACCTGCTGCGCCCCGCCACCGCGCTGGCCAAGGCCGACGGGCCCAACGCCCACTCCTTCTTCGTCCCCTTCACCGTCTACCGCGCCGCCCGGCGGCTGGCCCGCACCTCCTACCGGGACGGCGTACAGGAAGCCGCCGCGCGCCTCCTGGAGCGCCGCTTCACCGACGACGGCGCGGGCGTGGCCGCCGGTGCCGTCTCTGCCTCCCTCGCCTCCCTCGCCTGGTGCCGCCCCGGCCCCGCCGCCCGCTGGCTCACCGGGGAAGCCCTCGCCGAGGTGTCCGTCCGCCTCGAAGAGGCCGCGCTGCGGCCCGTCCTGCTGCGCCGCCCCGGCGAACGCCGCGCCGACGCCGCGCTCGCCCGCTACGCCGCCGACCACCGTGTCTTCGAACAGGCCGCGGAGGTCCGCAGCCAGCGCCTGCACGCCCCCTTCCTCGACAACCAGGTCGTACGGGCCTGCCGCGCGCTCCCCGAAGCGCTCCGCGTCCAGCCCGGAGCGCGCGCGGCCGTCCTGCGTACGGTCCTCGCCGGAGCGGGCATCCGCGACCTCCCCACCGGCTGGGGCGCCACCTCCCACGCCGCCCACGCCGCCTCCGTACGCGCGGGCCTGCGCACCTGGCTCGGCGACCTCGTCAGCCTCTTCGACGCGCCCCTGCTGGCGGACGCGGGTCTCGTCGAGGCCCGCGTCGTCCGCAAGGCGCTGCGCGCGGCGTCCGAGGGCGAACGGCTGCCCCTGGACGGCCTGGCCGAACTGGTCTCCACCGAAGTCTGGCTACGCCGCCTCCTGTCCCGCCGCGGCACCTGCTGGACCGGCACGGCAGCCCCCCGCCAGCGCGCGGTGGCGGGCGGAGTGGTGCCGCGACCTACGTTGTGAGCGGCAGCGGGCGGTGGGCTTTCCGCTGCGGCGGAGCTCGGTGGGCCCCGGCGGCCCTCCGCGCGCCGCGGACCTGGGCCTCACCTGCGGCGCCGCGGGGGTGGGGAGCCGCACCTCGGCTACGGTGCCGCTGCGCTGCGCGGTTCGGCGCTGCGCAGCTGCTCCGACCGCCGGAAGCGGCTGCCGGGCCTGCCGGTCGCGCCGGGCTGGGGCTCCTGGGCGCGGGCTTGGCGTGTCGGGACTCGCCCCTCGGGCCCGGCGCATTGCGCGGCGGGCTGTGGGCCTTGCGCTGCGGACGCCGCGACTCAGGCCCGCCCATCGAGCTACGGCTGCGGTCCGCTGCGCCGCGCCTCGGGCCTTGCGCCGGGCGTTACGTGTCGCTGCCTTGCGGCTTTGGCGCTGCGGGAGCCGCACCACGGCCACGCGGATGGGCCTACCGACCGGGGCGAACCGCTACGCCGATGCTTTGCCGTCGTGCTGCCGCGCCGGACTTCGGAAGGCGGGCCCACAGT
This sequence comes from Streptomyces sp. NPDC005962, assembly GCF_040629205.1. Classification (NCBI taxonomy): domain Bacteria; kingdom Bacillati; phylum Actinomycetota; class Actinomycetes; order Kitasatosporales; family Streptomycetaceae; genus Streptomyces; species Streptomyces sp. NPDC005962. Next base: position 80,856 of record NZ_JBEXVE010000039.1, read on the forward strand.
GCCCGGTGGGCGCCGTCGCGATGGCGGTCAGTCGCCGCAGCGAGCTCCGGGAGCCGTACCGGGCGTCCGGACTATCTGTGCGCCGCACCGACCGCCGGGCTGCCGCGTCGTCGCGCCCGGGGCCCCAGGGCCGTCGGCGCGGCCGCTGTCGTCAGCCCGACCGGCGGGGCGCGGGCACCGTCGGCTGCTGTTCGGTGCGCTGCCGTTGTGCGTGGCGCCCGCCGCGTCGCGCGGCCGCGTACGAGGCCGGGACGTCGTACCCGGCACCGGGCCGACCGCCCGCCGCCCGCCGCCCGACCGACCGCCCGCCCGCCGTGAGACCGCGCGCTACCGGGCCGGACCGGCAGCCGTGGGCCGGGCGGCCGGGGCGCGGGGCGTCCGTCGGGGCGGGCGATATGACGGTGCGCTGCCGTGCTGCCCGGGACTACCGTGGCGTCGGGGCGTCGGGGCGTCGGCCCGACCGTGCCGCGGCGCGTGGCGCCCCTCGGGCGACCGCGTATCGTCCGCCCTTCCAAGGCTTCGTCCGGTGTGCGACCCGCTCGTGATGGAGTGTCCCCTTCCGCGGCAAACCCAGGAGAATGACCGCCGTGCGGTATCTCATCCTCGGCACCACCGAAGCGCGCGACGAACACGGGGACCCGCTGCCCCTCGGCGGTCCCCGTATCCGTGCGCTGCTCGCCGCGCTCGCGCTGCGGGCCGCGCGTCCCGGGCCCATCCCCGTCGACGTCCTCATCGACGAGGTGTGGGCCGCCGACCCGCCGCACGACGCGCCCGCCGCGCTCCAGGCGCTGGTGGGCCGGTTGCGGCGGGCGATCGGGCGGGAGGCCGTGGTCTCCTCGCCCGGCGGGTACCGCCTCGCGACCGCCGTGCCCCAGGACGACGTCGATCTGCTGCGCTTCGAGCGGCTGGCCCACGACGGCACGCGCGCCCTCGACGCGGGTGATCCCCACACGGCCGCCACCACGCTGCGGCGGGCGCTCGCGCTGTGGCGCGGCCCGGCGCTCGCCGATCTGCCGGAGCGGGACGCGGCCGCCGCCCGTTCCGAGGCGCTGCGGCTGGCGGTGCTGCACCGCCGGATCGACGCCGACCTCGCCCGCGACCGCGCGGCGGACGTCATCCCGGAGCTGCGGGAGCTGGTCGCGGATCATCCGCTTGACGAAACGTTCCACGCGCAGCTGATCCGCGCCCTGCGGGCCGCCGGGCACTCGGCCGACGCCCTCGCCGCGTACGAGGAGGTCCGCACGCTCCTCGCCGACCGGCTCGGCACCGACCCGGGGACGGAACTGCGGGAGCTGCACCGGCAGCTGCTGCTCGGCGGGCCCGTGCCGTCCACCGGGCCCACGCCACCCGCCGACCGCGCCGGTACGGACCCGGCGGAGGCGGACCACCGCGAATCCGCAGCCGACCGCGCCCCGCACCGCGACGGCGATCGCGCCCCCGCCCCGGGCCGGGAGCCGGGCCGGGAGACGGGCCGGGAGCCGGGCCCCGCCGCGCCCCCGGCGCCGCCCGGCAACCTCCGGGCCCGCCTCACCAGCTTCGTCGGCCGCCAGAGCGAGATCGGCGCCCTCCGCACGGACCTGGGCGGGGCCCGGCTGGTCACGCTCACCGGACCGGGCGGTTCCGGCAAGACCCGGCTGTCCGAGGAGGCCGCCGCGACCGTGACGGCCTCCTACCCGGACGGCGTCTGGGCGGTCGAACTCGCCTCGCTGGACGACGCCTCCGCCGTACCCGGCGCCGTCCTGAGCGCCGTCGGGCGCCGCGAGACGACGCTGCTCTCCACCGGGCTCGAAGGCCGGACCGGCGGGGCGGACGCCGTCGACCCGGCCACCCGCCTGGTCGAGTACTGCACCGACCGCCGCCTGCTGCTCCTGCTCGACAACTGCGAGCACGTCATCGACACCGTGGCCCGGCTCACCGAGGTGCTGCTGGCGCACTGCCCGGGCGTGACCGTACTGGCCACCAGCCGGGAGCCGCTGGGCGTGCCCGGCGAGACCGTACGGCCCGTGGAGCCGCTGCCGCCCGCCCCCGCCCACCAGCTGTTCGCCGAGCGCGCCGCGACCGTACGGCCCGGCTTCGACCCGGCCGGGGACCCGGACACGGCGGCGGCGGTCGCGGAGATCTGCCGCCGCCTCGACGGACTGCCGCTGGCGATCGAGCTGGCCGCGGCCCGGCTGCGGCTGCTGACCCCGCGCCAGATCGCCGACCGCCTCGACGACCGGTTCCACCTGCTGACCAACGGCAGCAGAACCGCCCTGCCGCGCCAGCAGACCCTGCGGGCGGTCGTCGACTGGTCCTGGGACCTGCTGGACGAGCGCGAACGCACCGTGCTGCGCCGGGCTTCGGTCTTCGCGGGCGGATGGAGCCTGGCCGCGGCGGAGGCGGTCTGTGCGGACGCGCCCGACCGTGAGGCCATACGCGCCGGTGTACGCGCCCCAGCGCACACTCCCGCGTATTCCGGCGTCCCCCTCGCGCCCCCGGAGGTGCTCGACCTGCTCGGAGCGCTGGCGGACAAGTCCCTCCTGGTCGTCGACCACCCGCCGGGCGAACCGGTGGGCGGGCCGATGGACGGGGCGGGCGAGGCCCGCTACCGCATGCTGGAGACGATCCACGAGTACGTCGGCGAGCGCGCCGCCGAGAACTCCGCCGCCCGGGCCGACCACGCCGCCGCCTCGGCCCGGCACATCGCCCACTTCCGCGACTTCACGCGGGCCGCCGAGCCCCGGCTGCGCTCCGCCGAACAGCTGCCCTGGCTGCGCCGCGTCGAGACCGACCTCGACAACATCCGGGCCGCGCTGCACCGCTCCCTGACCGCCCGCGACGAGAACACCTCGTTCGCGATCATTCTCGCGATGGGCTGGTTCTGGTGGCTGCGCAACTACCGCGACGAGGGCGCCGCCTGGGCCCACCGGGCCCTGACCCTCGACCACGGCCCGGACAGCGAATGGACGGATGAACGGGCCGACGAACGGAACGGCGATCGGGCCGACAATCGGCACGGCGGCCGACCGGCCGTGGACATGCCGCCCCCCGCCCCGGGCGGCGCCGACGGCGACACCCCCGCCGTCACCCGCTACTGGCACCTCATGGACCTGCGGCTGCTGCGGTTCTTCCTGCTCGCCGACACCGGCCACGGCCCGGACACCCAGGACCCCCAGACGCGGCTGATAGCCCAGCGCATGCGCGACGCCTACGGCGGCCATCCGGGCCCGCGCAGCGCCCGCTTCCCCGGTCTGCTGTGGCCGTTCGCCGGATACGTCCTCGACGGCCACACCGCGATGATCCCGCTGATGGACGCGGCGGTGGCCAACTGTCGCGAGCACGGCGACGACTGGGCGCTCGCCGTCGCGCTCATGTTCCGCGCCCACCTCGCCATCGACACCTCGAGCGGCATCGAGCGCGCCGAAGCCGACTACGCCGAGCTGGACCGGCTGAGCGCACGCGTCGGCGACCGCTGGATGCTCGCCCAGGTGCAGAGCGCCAGGGGCGAGATGGCCGCGATGCACGGCCGGATCGCCGAGGCGTGGGCCGCCTACGAGGAGGCGCAGCGGCTGGCCCGGGAGATCGGCGCGCACACCGAGGTGCCGTTCCTCATCACCCGGCTGGCCGACCTCGTCCTCAACACCGGGGACACCGAGGCTGCGGCGAAGCTGCTGGACCACTCCGAGCAGGAGGCCGAGCGCTGGGGCGCCGTGGACGTCCGGCCCTTCAACCGCCTGATGCGCGGCCACATCGAGCTGCTGCGCGGCGATCCGGCCGCGGCGCGGACGCACTGCGAGGACGCCCGGCGGCAGGCGGCGAAGGCGACCCCGCCGCCGCAGTTCTGGGTCGTGGTGCAGTGGCTGGAGGGCCGGATCAGCGCCGAGGAGGGCGATCCGTGGGGCGGGCTGCGCACGCTGCGCGACACCCTGCGGATGGGCGCCGAGGTGGGCTGTACGGAGGTGCTGCTCGCCCAGCAGGCGGAGTGCGCCGCGTCCATCCTGGTGCGGTACGGACACGAACGACCGGCCGTCCGGCTGCTGGGCGCGGCCGACGGCTGGCGCGGACGGCTCCCGCGCACCCCGCTGGCGCTCGCGGAGACCACGGAGGCCGAGGAGCGGGCCTGCGCGGCGCTGGGCGCCACCGTGGTGGGGACGCTGCGCGACGAGGCCACGGCTCTGACCGTCGAGGAGGCCATCGCCCTGCTCGACGAGGTCCTGGCCGCATCCGGCGCCGAAGCGGCCACCGCCCCCGGCCAGGGGACCGCGTCACCGCACACCCGCTGACCGACGACAGTCGGGAAGCAGGGGCGCATACGGTCACCCGCACGGGGAAGACGCGCGATACGACCCCGAAACGTACGGGCGAACCCCGCCGACGCGCACCCGCCCCGGCCGACCCCCAACCGCTGTTCGCCGGGCAGAACACACCCGGCGAACAGATCGATCAGAAAGCGCCCAGAAGGTGACTCCCCCCGGTCACCCCATCGGTCACCCCACCGGCCGCGACCGCAGCCCGTCCAGCAGGATGTCCAGCAGCCGGGCCGACGCCGCGGCCTGCTGCGCCGCGTCCGGCAGCGATGGCGCGGCCGTGGCGATCACCAGCAGCACATCGGCGACCGTCACGTCTGGGCGCAGTTCGCCCGCCGTCCGCGCCCGCTCGACCAGCTGCCCGACGACCTGCAGCAGGGCTGCCGCGCCCGCGTCGTCCTGCGGCATGCCCGGCTCTCCGACCAGCCGTAGCTCCGGCGGAACCGCACCGGCCGACGGCACCGCCGCCGAAGGCAGAGCACCCCCCGAAGACATAGCGCCCGCCGAAGGCATCACGCCCCCCGACGGAACCGCTGCCGACGGAACCGCGCCCATCGACGGAACCGCACCCGCCGCTTGCGGCGGGCCGGATAACGCCGCCACCTGCCGCTGCTGCGGGACCCGGATCTCCGTCTCCGCGTCGACCCCGACCCGCAGCACCTGCGGCGGCAGCAGCCGGCCCGCGCCGGACGCCACCGAGGTGCGCAGGAACCGGGCCAGCGCGGACCACGGCTCGTTCTCCTGTCCCAGCGCCGACCGTGCCTGATCGGTCAGCCTGGCCGTCTCCTCCTCCGCTATGCGGCGGACGAGCACGTCCTTGCTGGGGAACCGCCGGTAGACGGTGCCCACTCCGACCCGCGCCCGCCGCGCGACGTCCTCCATCGGAGCGCCGTATCCCAGCTCTCCGAAGACTTCGCGCGCCGCCCGCAGGACATGTTCCAGATTGCGCTGCGCGTCCACGCGCAGCGGTGTGCTCCGGCCGCCGTTGCCGTCCGAGGACGCGACGGCTGCGGACCATGACGAACCCTGAAGGTGCATAAGTGATCCCCCGGTAATGACGTCTCCCCCCGGAGACTCCCCGCCCTGTCAGCCGGGGCAGTCACAACCCCGACGAAGTACGAACATAGTTGAGCCCAGGTCAAGAATGAAGAGGGTAGGTCGGGACAGACCGTCCCCCAACCGGACCACCGGGCCACCTTACCCCGCTTCCCGGACCGCCCCGCCCTCTGTGAACCTGCCCTGACCTGCGCACATTCCCCGCCCCACCCCATGCCCCGGCCCCGCGGCACTTACGGCCCTCCGGTCACACAATTCGTCGGGGCTGTGGACAAACCACGGTCGTGCATGCCTCATGGGAGGGTGAAGGAACCAGCGCGCATTCTCGTTGTCGGCGGCGGTTACGTCGGGATGTACACCGCGCTGCGCCTCCAGCGGAAGCTCAAGCGGGAGCTGAGGCACGGCGCCGTACAGGTCATCGTGGTCGACCCCGAGCCCTATATGACCTATCAGCCCTTCTTGCCGGAGGCGGCGGCCGGGTCGATCTCCCCCCGCCACGTCGTGGTGCCGCTGCGTCGCGTCCTCGGCGACTGCCAGGTGGTCATCGGCGAGGCGACCGCCATCCATCACGGCAAACGCACCGCGACCATCAGAACCCTGGCCACCGAGGAGGAGGGCACCGGCTCGATCGAGATCCACTACGACGAGCTGGTGCTCGCGCCCGGATCGGTCTCCCGCACCCTCCCGGTCCCCGGCCTCGCCGAGACCGGCATCGGCTTCAAGACCGTCGAAGAGGCCATCGGGCTGCGCAACCACGTCCTCGAACAGCTCGACATCGCGTCCTCCACCCGGGACCCCGATGTCCGCGACTCCGCGCTGACCTTCGTGTTCGTCGGCGGCGGGTACGCGGGCGTCGAGGCGCTCGGCGAACTGGAGGACATGGCCCGGTACGCCATCCGCTACTACCACAACATCGCGCCCGAGGACCTGAAGTGGATTCTCGTCGAGGCCACCAACCGCATCCTCCCCGAGGTCGGCGAGGAGATGGGCACCTACGCCGTACGGGAGCTGCGCGGCCGCAACATCGACGTACGGCTGGAAACCCGCCTCGACTCCTGCCAGGACCGGGTCGCCGTACTGAGTGACGGCTCGCGCTTCCCCACCCGCACCCTCGTGTGGACCGCGGGCGTCAAACCGTCGCCCATCCTCGCCTCCACCGACCTCCCGCTGAACGCCCGCGGCCGCCTCAGCTGCACCGCGGCGCTGCAAGTGGACGGCGTGGAGCACGCCTGGGCCGCCGGGGACGCCGCATCCGTGCCGGACCGTACGGCGGCCGAGCCCGGCGCCGTCTGCGCCCCCAACGCGCAGCACGCCGTCCGCCAGGCCAAGGTCCTCGCCGAGAACGTGCTCGCCTCGCTCGCCGGCCGTCCGCTCACCGACTACGAGCACAAGTACGCCGGTTCCGTGGCCTCCCTCGGCCTCCACCGGGGCGTCGCACATCTGTACGGCCGCAAGGTGAAGGGCTATCCGGCCTGGTTCATGCACCGCGTCTATCACCTCAGCCGGGTGCCGACCTTCAACCGCAAGGCGCGTGTGCTGGCCGAATGGATTCTGTCGGGGCTGTTCAAACGGGAGATCGTCTCCCTCGGATCGCTGGAGAACCCGCGCGCGGAGTTCAAGCTCGCCGCGGACACCGGACGCCATCCCGAAGCCAGTTGACCCCGCCGGGGCGGAGCCGGGAACTTCCCTCCCACGAACGGCGTCTCACGGATGTCAGTCCGGTCGGCCACACTGGACGTGTGACCATGGGTGGGCTCGTATCTGCAAAGAGTGACAATCGCGAGGATTCGGAAGTTTGCTGCATTCCCCCGGGGGCCGTCCCCCGCAACCGCATCCCTCTCCCCGATCCCGCGCCGGCGCGCTGCTCAGCCACCACCCCACGAGGTAACCCGCAGTGAACTTCACGCGCTGGAGCGCCCGGCTCCCCCGAACGCAGCGACGCAGCGCCGCGCGGTCCGACCGTGCCGCGCGGCGTCCGCAGCCCGCCACGGGCGGCGGCTCCGTCCCGGCCGCCCGCGGCGAGCGCACCGACCCCTCCGCCGTCGGCGAGCCGCCGCTGCCGGGCACGCCCGGCACCGTCCCGGGCGGTCCGCCGCCCGCCGCCGTCCCGACCCTCGACGGGCTGTCCGTCCACGACGTCCTCGGCCAGGTCCCGGCCCTGGTCGCGGTGGTGTACGGCCCCGAGCACCGCATCGCCTACGTCAACGACGCCTACGCCGACCTGTTCGGGCACCGGACCCGCGGCGTCCCCGCCGGTCAGGCCCTGCCCGAGCTGCGTGAGCTGGGGCTGCTGCCACTGATGGACCAGGTCCTGCGCAGCGGCACGCCCCGTACGGTCAAGGCGCGGCGCGTCCCCGCGGCGCCCGGGCCCGGGCCGGACGCCGAAGCCGAGGCCACGGCCGCGGGCCGGTCGCGGCACGGGTACTACACGTTCACCTGCTCGCCCATCGAGATGGCCGCCCCCGTCCCCGAACCGGCCCGCGCGACCGCCCCCGTGCCCGCGCCCGCCCACGAGGGTGCCGTCCCCGACGCGGCAGCCCGCGACACGGCGGTCCTCGATACGGCCAATACGGCCGACGCGGCAGTCACCGTCGCGGCCGCGCAGGCCACCGTGACCGCCACCAAGGCCGCAGCCGCCGCCGACGACGCCGCCGACACCGCCGACGCCGAACCGGTCCGCGGCGTCCTCGTCTTCGGCGCCGACGTCACCGACCAGGTCGAGTCCGCCGAGCGGCTGCGCGCCAGCGAGCGGCTGCAGCGCGAGACCGCCGTCACCCTCCAGCGCAGCCTCCTCCCGCAGGAGCTCGAACAACCCGACGACCTGCGCGTCGCCGCCACCTACCAGCCCGGCGGCAAGGACGCGGCGGTCGGCGGCGACTGGTACGACGTCATCACCCTCGGCGCCGGGCGCACCGCCCTCGTCATCGGCGACGTCATGGGGCGCGGCGTCCGCGCCGCCGCCGTCATGGGCCAGCTGCGCACCGCCGTCCGCGCCTACGCCCGCCTCGACCTGCCCCCGCACGAGGTGCTCCAGCTCCTCGACGGACTGGCCGCCGAGATCGACGCCAACCAGATCGCCACCTGCGTCTACGCCGTCCACGACCCCAACGAGAGCCGCCTCGTCTACGCCTCCGCGGGCCATCTGCCGATCCTGGTCCGCGACCCGGACGGCACCGTGCGCCGCGCCGCCGAACCCACCGGCCCGCCGCTGGGCACCGGAGGCTGGCTGCACACCTCCGGCTCCGTCCCGCTCAACCCCGGTTCCAGCGCCGTGCTGTACACGGACGGGCTGGTGGAGCGGCGCGACAAGGACATCTACGACGGCGTCGCCGCCCTGGAGCGCGTCTTCGCGGGCGCGACCGGCACGCCCCAGGTGATGTGCGACCGCCTCCTCCGGGCGCTCGGCATCACCGCCGCGCACGACGACGACGTCGCCGTCCTGGTCCTCCAGCACCCCGCCCGCAGCGGCCATGACGCGGAGCTGTTCCACAACGCCGCCCTCGAACTCCTCGGCGGAGTGGAAGCCGCCCCGCGCGCCCGGGCCTTCGCCTCAGGCGTCCTCGCCAGTTGGCGCTTCCCCATGGAACTGCGCGACCTGGGCGTCCTCGCCGCCAGCGAGCTGGTCGCCAACTCCCTCCAGCACGGCACGCCCCCGATGCGGCTGCGGCTGCGCCGCACCGACCGGCGTCTGATCATCGAGGTGACCGACGGCGACGATCATTTGCCGCGCCGCCGCCGGGCCGAACCGGTCGACGAGGCAGGCCGCGGCATCTCGATCATCGCGACCATCGCCTCCTCCTGGGGCTCACGCCGCACGCCGGGCGGCGGAAAGGCCGTGTGGTGCGAATTCGCCCTCCCCGCCGGAGAGCCATAAGACCTCCGGCGGGAAGGGCGGGCGGGCGGAGCGCGGCGGCCGTCAGACCGCCGTGGTCACCGGAGCGGACGACTCCGAACGCGGCGCGGGCACCGAGGGACCGGCGGCGGCCCCGCGCAGCGGATTGTCCTGCCGCGCCGACAGCCGCCCGCCCAACCGCAGCGCGAGCACCGATATGCCCAGCGAGCAGACGATCAGAACCGCGACGTACGCCCCGTACAGACCGGCCCCCGCCATCAGCCCGCCGAACGCCGGGCCGACCGCCAGCGCCAACTGCTTCACCAGAGAGAACGCCGCGTTGTACTGCCCCAGCAGGGACGGCGGCGCCAGATCGGCCACCAGCGGCGCGACGGTCGGCGACAGCATCGCCTCCCCGAGACCGAAGAGGGCATACGCCGAGATGATCGCGGCCGTGCCCATGACCTGACCGCCCGGCACCAGACCCGCGGCCCCGGCCACCGCCCAGGCGACCGTCCACACCAGCCCGACCAGCGCGATCACCCGGCTGCGCCGCCGCCGCTCGACCAGCTTGAGCACCACGAACTGCGCCAGCACGATCACCGCCGTATTCGCGGCCAGCGCCACGCCCAGCATCGCGGGCGACACATGGGCGACGTCCACGGCGAACGCCGACAGCCCGGACTCGAACTGCCCGTAGCAGGCGAAGAACAGTACGAAGCCCAGCACACACAGCTGCAGCATGGCCCGGTGCCCCAGCAGGGCCCGCCAGCCGCCCGCCCCGGCGGCGGACGCGTCGGTCGGCACCGTACCGTCGAGCACCGGCCCCTTCGCCAGCCGCACGGTCGCCACCGTGGCACCCAGCACCAGGAACATCACCGCGTCGATCGCGAAGAGCCGCACGAAGCCCGCCGGGGACGAGGTGTCCACCAGCAGCCCGCCGAGCAGCCCGCCGACGCCCAGCCCCAGATTGCTGAGGAAGAACTGCGTCGCGAAGGCCCGCGACCGGGTCGCGGGCGTCGAGCACCACACGATCAGCGTGGCCAGCGCGGGCTGGATCACCGCCATCCCCGCACCGAGCACCCCCGCCGCGGCGAGCACCAGCGGCACGCTCACCGCCAGCCCGAGCCCCAGCGACCCCGCGGCGGAGGCGATCGCACCCACGACGGCAACGGACAGCGGCCCCCGCCGGTCGATCACCCGACCGGTGAAGGGCAGCACGACAAGCGCGGCCACCGCGAACATCGCGAGCACCAGGCCCGCCGTATGCGCACCGAGATCCCGCACCTGCGCCACATAGACGAACAGGAACGGGACCGTGAAGCCGTTGCCGAACGCGCTCAGCGCGTTGCCCAGTTGAATCCGGCGCAGCGCTGCGCCCATCGCGGTGGTCACACTCACCTACCCAGGTCGAGAAAGGTCGTACGGAGTCGGACGAAGCCCGCACAGTCGAAGTCTCAAGACTTCGAAGCTAAACTTCGATGGTTAAGAGTACATGGCGAAGAAGTTCGGTGCGAACGACTTCCATGTCATACTCCGCACATGGCTGAGACCCCCGATCCGGACGACCTGCTGACCCTCGAGGAGCAGATCGCGGCCTACCAGCGCGAGTTCCAGGACCTGGACCCGCAGGTCGAGCAGGTGGTGAACGCGCTGAGCAGGCTCACCCGGCGGATGAACGTCGCCTACAGCAGGCAGTCCTCGACCCTCGGCATCAGCAATGTCGAGTTCGAGGTCCTGAAGGCCCTCGTCCTGTCCGGCTCCCCGTACCAGCTGGGCCCCGGCGAACTGGCCAAGCGACTCGGCCTCACCCCCGCCGCCATGACCCACCGCATCGACCGCCTGGTGAACGAGGGGCTCGTCACCCGGGAGCGTGACGAGAACAACCGCGTGCGCGTCATCGTCGAGCTGACGAGCGGCGGCCGCGAGAAGTGGACGGAGGCGATGCGCCGGGCATCCGTCTTCGAGGAAGACCTGCTCCAGGACCTGTCCTCACAGGAGCGCGGCGCCCTCGGCGAGATGCTCTCCCGCGTCCTGCGCCGGGTGGAGGAGAGCCAACCGGACGCCGACGGGCGGCTGAACGACCTCGGTTGAAGCATTCAGCCGACACGGGTTGACACCGATCAGACCGATCCGTAATGTTCCCCGAGCTGCCACAGAGCCGTAACGGTTCGTCGGTACGCACTCACGCCGCACCGGCGGCAAACCACTCAGCACGACCCCCAATCGGGAACGACTTCGGCATGCCGAAATCTGGAACGAAAAGCTCGATTATGAGCTTCCGGGGGAATCCGCTAAAGTGGTGGACACGCCGGAAGGCGCGAAACACCCCGCTCCAACAGGGGGCCGGAAACGGAATTCGGACCGGAAACGGAACGGAAAACGGA
>NZ_JBEXVE010000040.1:0-90387 GCF_040629205.1 Streptomyces sp. NPDC005962
TCATAATCGAGCTTTTCGTTCCAGATTTCGGCATGCCGAAGTCGTTCCCGATTGGGGGTCGTGCTGAGTGGTTTGCCGCCGGTGCGGCGTGAGTGGCTGTCCCGTTTCCCTGCGGGCTCCGTGACAACTCGAAGAACACTACACGACGCCCCGGCGGCCTTCAAACCGGTGCCAGGACGCCCTGGGAGGCGTACCGTCTGGGGCATGACGAAGCATGCGCACATCGCACAGTGGTGGCCCGCCTGACGGCGGCCGCGCCCAGCGCATGCACTTCCACGGCCGCCTCTCCGGGCGGCCGTTTCTGCATCTGCTCCCTCTCGCGGAGCCGGCCGTCGGGCCCGGCGGTCCCGAGACAGCGGGAGAGAGCAGACCCATGGCACACACCACGACGGCACGTCCCCGGATCTTCAGCGGGGTCAAGCCGACCGGGCATCTGACCCTCGGCAACTACCTCGGCGCCCTGCGCCGGTGGGTCGAGGAGGACCAGTACCGGGCCGACGCGCTGTTCTGCGTCGTCGATCTGCACGCGCTGACCGTTGAACACGATCCGGCGCGGGTGCGACGGCTGTCCCGACAGGCGGCCACGCTGTTCCTGGCGTCCGGGCTGGACCCGGCGCACTGCACCCTGTTCGTCCAGAGCCATGTGGACGAACACGCGCGGCTGTCCTATCTGATGGAGTGCACGGCCTCCGACGGTGAGATGCGGCGGATGATCCAGTACAAGGAGAAGGTCGCGCGGGAGTCGGCGCGGGGCCGGAGCGTACGGCTGTCGCTGCTCACCTATCCGGCACTGATGGCGGCCGACATCCTGGCGTACGGGACGGACGAGGTGCCGGTCGGTGACGACCAGACGCAGCACGTGGAGCTGACCCGGGAGCTGGCGCGGCGGTTCAACCAGCGGTACGGACGGATCTTCACCGTGCCGCGGGCGACGCCCCCGCCGGTGGCGGCGCGGGTGATGGATCTGCAGGACCCGCTGTCGAAGATGGGGAAGTCGCACGCCGAGGGCCGGGGCATCGTCTATCTGCTGGACGAGACGGACGTCGTGCGCAAGAAGATCATGCGGGCGGTCACGGACAGCGGCAGCGACGTCCGGTACGACCGGGAGGAGCGGCCCGGGGTGGCGAACCTGCTGGACGTGCTCGCGGCGTGCACCGGGGGCAAGCCGGAGGTGCTGGCCGAGGAGTACACCTCGTACGGGGCGCTGAAGGGGGCGGTGGCCGAGGCGGTGGTGGAGCTGCTGCGGCCGATGCGGGCCCGGCACGCGGAGCTGAGCGCGGACCCCTCCTACGTGGACGGGGTGCTGCGGGCCGGGGCCGAGCGGGCCCGGGCGCTGGCCCGGCCTCGGGTCGACGCCGCCTACGCGGCGGTGGGGCTGCTGCCGTCGTCAGCCTGAGGCATCGGGCCGTTGAACCTGCGGGCCGTTGAGCCTTCGGGCACGCGGCCATGCGGCCATGCGGGCCCCGGCTCGGTCCCGGGGCCCGGGCGGGGTCAGCCGTTGCCGGAGGCGAGTTCGCGGCTGCGGTCGCGGGCCGCCTCCAGGGCGGCGATCAGGGCGGCGCGTACGCCGTGGCTCTCCAGTTCGCGGATGGCGCTGATGGTGGTGCCCGCGGGGGAGGTCACGGCCTCGCGCAGCGAGACCGGGTGCTGGCCGCTGTCGCGCAGCATCGTCGCGGCGCCGATCGCGGCCTGGACGATCAGGTCGTGGGCCTTGTCGCGGGGCAGCCCGAGCAGGATTCCGGCGTCCGTCATGGCCTCGACGAGAAAGTAGAAGTACGCGGGACCGGAGCCGGAGAGGGCGGTCGCGGCGTCCTGCTGGCTCTCCGGGACGCGGAGCGTCTTGCCGACGCCGCCGAAGATCGCCTCGGCGTGGGCGAGGTGCTCCTCCTTGGCGTGGCTGCCCGCCGAGATGACGGACATGGCCTCGTCGACGAGGGCGGGTGTGTTGGTCATGACGCGCACCACAGGGGTGCCGACGGCCAGGCGCGCCTCGAAGAAGGAGGTGGGGATGCCCGCGGCGCCGGAGATCACCAGCCGGTCGGCGGGCACATGCGGGGCCAGCTCGTCCAGCAGCGAGCTCATGTCCTGCGGCTTGACGGTGAGGATGAGGGTGTCCGCGGCCTTGGCGGCCTCGGCGTTGGTGACGGACTCGACGCCGTAGCGGGACCGCAGCTCCTGGGCGCGCTCCGGGCGGCGGGCGGTGACCAGCAGATCGGTCGCTTTCCAGCCACCGCGGATCATTCCGCTGAGCAGGGCCTCGCCGATCTTTCCCGTGCCGAGTACGGCGACCGTCTCCGTCATAGTGCGGCTCACCTCGTGCGTTGCTGCGATGGATGGACAGGTCTCATCCTCGCACCGGGGACCGGCCGACACGCCCGCGCCTTATTCATTGTTCGATGAATAATATTTTCCACGACCTTCCCGGGGCGCCCGGCGTGACCCGATCGCTTGCGAGCGCGGGCGTCCGCCGGGGCGACCGGAAGGAATCCGTCCTGTTCGACGCCTCCCTATTCACAAGTTGGTTACATATCGACTTGCAAATGGTCACGGGCTTCTGGACACAATGGAGTTGAGTGTCGATACGTAGATGGAGGGAGGCGATGGTGAGGACGGTCCGGCATACCGCCCGTGGGCTGCTAGCCGTGGTATCCGTACTGCTCGCCCTCTTCATCGCCGCCGACTGCGCGTCCGCGCAGGTCATTCATCCCGAATCGATCTCCTCGACGGCGTCCGCCGACCCCAAGCCGATTATCAAGGCGCTCTCCGCCCATCATGACGACGGGGTGGAGGACTGCAAGGGGCTCCGCGGCGGACGAGCACCGCTGACCGCGCCCACTCCGAGCGGCAAATACGGATGTGTGTGCGGATGCGACGCCGGTGTGCGGATGCCGCGCACCGCGATCACCACATCTCTCACGGGACGGCAGGCCGTCCCGGTTTCGAGATCGGGCGAGTTGCCCGTCGTTCTCCAGATCTTCCGCTGCTGAGGGTTGCGCCGTCATATGCCGACGGCTGATGACGGCTCATTCTGTGCGCCCTCGCGCGCCACATTTCACGCTTTCTCACTCTTCTTGTGAGCAAGTGAGCTACACCGCCAGCGACCGATTCCATCGATCCCACTGACGAAGTGCTATGCCGTGCCCCCGCCTGCCCAGAGCCGGTGACGGGGCGCACTGGAGGCAACCCTCATGAACTCTCTACTCAACCGTTTCCGCGGCGCCGGCGGCGCCGCAGGCTCTTCCTCCGGCGCCGGGACATTCCGCGCCGACTTCACCGCTTCTCTCGTCGTCTTCCTGGTGGCCGTGCCCCTGTGCGTGGGTGTGGCCGTCGCCTCCGGCGTCCCGGCCGAGCTGGGCCTGATCACCGGCATCGTCGGCGGTCTGGTCACCGGCTTCCTGCCGGGCAGCAGCCTGCAGGTCTCGGGTCCCGCCGCCGGTCTGACCGTGCTCGTGTACGAGGCGGTGCAGGAGTACGGCGTCGCGGCGCTGGGCGTACTCGTCCTCATCTCCGGACTGCTCCAGCTGGCCATGGGCGCCCTGGGGTTCGGCCGCTGGTTCCGGGCGATCTCGCTCGCCGTGGTGCAGGGCATGCTGGCCGGTATCGGCCTCGTACTGATCGCCGGGCAGCTCTACGCGCTCGCCGACGCGAAGGCCCCGAGCAGCGGGCTCGACAAGATCTTCGGTATTCCGGAGCTGATCGGCGACGTGGCCGGGTCGAGCGACGCGCTCACGGCCGTGGCCATCGGCGTCGGAACCATCCTGGTCCTGGTCCTCTGGCCGCGCTTCCGGCAGGGCGTCAAGATCCTGCCCGCTCCGCTGGCCGCGGTCGCGCTCGCGACGATCGCGACGGTGAGCTTCGATCTGCCGGTCGCCCGGGTCGAGGTCAAGGGTCTGCTGGAGGCCATCCAGCCCCCCGGCCTCAACGAGGTCACCCAGCTGGCCGAAGTGGGCGTGATCGGGACCATTCTCGCGTTCACGCTGATCGCCTCGGCGGAGAGCCTGTTCAGCGCGGCGGCCGTGGACCGGCTGCACGACGGTCCGCGCACCGAGTACGACAAGGAACTGATGGCGCAGGGCGCCGGTAACGCGGTGTGCGGTGCGCTCGGCGCACTGCCGATGACCGCGGTGATCGTGCGCAGCTCGGCCAACGTGTTCGCCGGTGCCAAGACGAAGCTCTCGCGCATCCTGCACGGTGTGTGGCTGCTGGTCTTCGCGGTCCTCTTCCCCTCCGCGCTGGGCGTCATCCCGATCGCGACGCTCGCCGGTGTGCTGGTGCACGCGGGCTGGAAGCTGATCCCGACCAAGGACCTGCTGCCGCTGTGGCGGGAGCGCCGGGGCGAGGCGATCATCCTGATCGTGACCGCCGGGGCCATCGTCACCACCGACATGTTCGAGGGCGTCATCATCGGTCTGCTGCTGTCGGTCATCAAGACCGCCTGGGAGACCTCGCACGTCCACATCGACGTCACGGGCCGCGACAGCGCCGACGAGGACGAGCCCGTCAAGGTGCGGGTGCTCGGCAACGCGACCTTCCTCCGGCTGCCCAAGCTGCTGGACTCGCTGGAGGCGCTGCCCCGCGAGCGGGTCGTGGAGCTGGACCTGAGGGGCCTGCGCCACGTCGACCACGCCTGCGAGATGGCGCTGGCCACCTGGACCGAGCGGCACAACGCGGTGGTCCACCATCAGGACGCCGAAGAGGGCGCTGAAGCAGACGCCAAAGTACTGGCGTAACGACTGACCCGCACAGCCCAGCCCCGGGCCCTCGGCGCATCCCGCGCCGGGGGCCCGGGGCTTTTCGCGGTCAGCCGCAGGAGACGGTGACGAAGCCGTCGCTGCCCGTCTTCACGTACGCGTCGGAGACGTACTGCCCGGGCGCGACGCAGTCCCAGATGTCCGTCGAGCCGTACGGACCGGAGACCCGCTGACCGTGCGTCTGGCAGCGGATCGGCACGCGGGTGTTCTCCGGCAGCTTCTTGACCAGCGCGTAGCCGGTGCCGGGACCGCTGCGGACGTTCACCTGGTAGCCCGGCGCGGTCGGATAGGTGACCGCTTGCGCGACGGTGTCTTCGATGGCCATGTGGCCCTCCCCCGTTGAACTTCGTTCCGACGTAGTGCACATGTCGGATTAAGTGACACGACATGCGGAGGTTAACAAGATTCGTACGCATCATCGACTAGGCTCGCCGAGTCGCTCAGCGGTCCGAAAACACGGGGGTGGGGGCATGCCGCCGGTGCGCGGAGCCGGGACGGGGCCAGAAGCGGAAGACCCGGAGTACGCCGGGCAGTACCGGCTTGAGGCACGCCTGGGCTCGGGTGGCATGGGTGTGGTCCACCTCGCCCGCTCGGCGTCCGGGCGACGGCTCGCGGTGAAGGTCGTGCATGCCGAGTTCGCCGAAGACCCCGAGTTCAGGGCGCGGTTCCGGCAGGAGGTGGCGGCCGCGCGGCGGGTCAGCGGGGCGTTCACGGCGCCCGTCGTGGACGCCGACCCGGAGGCGCCGAGGCCCTGGATGGCCACCACCTACATCCCCGGCCCGACCCTTGCCGAACACGTCAAGCGGAACGGCTCGTTGAAGCCGGACGAGGTGGGGGCGCTGGCGGCCGGGCTCGCCGAGGCGCTGCGTGACATCCATCGGGTGGGGGTCGTCCACCGCGATCTGAAGCCGAGCAATGTGCTGCTCGCGGCGGACGGGCCGAAGGTCATCGACTTCGGGATCTCCCGGCCGTCCGACAGTGAACTGCGCACCGAGACGGGCAAGTTGATCGGTACGCCGCCGTTCATGGCGCCCGAGCAGTTCCAGCGGCCGCGGGCGGTGGGTCCGGCGGCGGATGTGTTCGCGCTGGGGTCGCTGCTGGTGCACGCGGCGACGGGGCGGGGGCCGTTCGAGTCCGAGAGCCCGTACATCGTGGCGTACCAGGTGGTGCACGACGAGGCGGATCTGTCGGGGGTTCCGGGCGAACTGCTGCCGCTGATCGAGCGCTGTCTGGCCAAGAACCCGGCGGAACGGCCCACGCCGGATGCCCTGATGACCGTGTTGCGGGCGGTCCGCGGGCCCCAGCCGCCGGAGATGCGGGGGCCCGCCCCGGTGGTTCTCCCGGCGCAGCGGGTGGCGGAGCCGGACGTGGCGTCTGAGCCTGTCATGGCGCCTGAGCCTGCCGTGGCGTCCGAGTCTGAGGTGGCGTCCGAGCCGGTCGTTCCGGTCGCGTCGCGGGGGCGGCGGTGGGTTCCGGCAGCGCTCGCCGCGGTGGTCCTGCTGGGTGCGGGCACGGTCGTGGGGCTGCGTCAGCTGAACGAGCGGGAGTCCGCCGCGGAGCGGCACCAGCAGAACAGCGCCGCGACCGCCACCGCCTGGCGGCCGTGGCAGCGGGAGCTGCGCGGCGACGCGCCGCAGGTGACGTCCAACGGGGCGCGGCCCGCGTCGTGTTCGTACGGGGACGGCGCGCTGTACTGCGCGGCGCGCGGCGTCCAGGCCGCCCGGATCGATCCCGCCGACGGCCGGGTGGTGTGGTCGCGTCCCGCCGCCGCGAGCCGCCCCGGCGGGACCACCGGGACCACCGGGACCGCCACCGCCGCGCCGGTTCCGGCGGGCGGGCTGGTGCGGGTGATGTCCCCGGACGGGACGCGGCTGGAGGCGCTGGACCCGCGTACGCACCGGGTCCGCTGGAGCCGCGAGGTGTCCGCGTACGGCGGCCGGGTCTACTCCGCGGGCGGCACGGTGCTGCTGGTCGCGGCGGACGGCACCGTCACGGCGGTGAACGGGGCGACGAACCGGGAGCGTTGGAGCCATGCGCTGACCGGGCACGCGGAGCCGAGCTTCTTCTCGTACGGCGACGGCCGCACCGCGTACGCCCTCACCACCGCCCCGGACGGTCGGCACACCCTGGTCACGGCGATCGACACGGTGCGCGGTACGACGCGCTGGCACCGCTCGCTCTCCGGCACCCTCACCCCCGTCGGGGCGGGCCCGGGCGGCGTCCTCCACCTGACCGAGGCGGACAACCGGACCCGTACCGTCGCCGTCGTCGCGTACGACCCGGCGCGGCGGGCGGCGCGGCGGTCCGAGCTGACCACGCCGGTGTCGCCGAGCAGCGCCGCCGTTCAGGGCGACCGGGTGTATCTGCTGGGCGAGGACGGCGGATTGGTGGCCGTCGACACCGCGCGCGGGGCCCAGCGGTGGCGGATGGAGACCTCGGTGGCCAACGCCTCGGCGCTGGTGGCCTCGGGTGAGCGGCTGTACTTCTCGTCGGCGGACGGCCGCCTGCTGGCCGTGGACACGCGGCGCGCCCGGCTGCTCGGCCAGACCCGCCCCCGCGCGGACCGCTCCGGCGACCAGGGCTTTCTGGCCCTGATGCCCGCGCCGGTGGCGGCGGCGGGCAAGGTCTTCGCCACGGCCCCGGACGGCACGGTGTTCGCCGTGGACGCCCGGGACCCGGCGCGGTGGTGATCAGCCCAGCTGGCTGATGTCCCGCACGGCGCCCTGGTCGGCGCTGGTGGCCATGGCCGCGTAGGCGCGCAGGGCGGTGGAGACCTTGCGCTCTCGGTTCTTCGGGGCGTAGACGCCGCCGAGGGCCTCGCGGCGGGCGGCCAGCTTCTCGTCGGGGACGAGGAGTTCCATCGTGCGGGCCGGGATGTCGATGCGGATGCGGTCGCCGTCCTCGACCAGGGCGATGGTGCCGCCGGAGGCCGCCTCGGGGGAGGCGTGGCCGATGGACAGGCCCGAGGTGCCGCCGGAGAAGCGGCCGTCGGTGATCAGCGCGCAGGCCTTGCCCAGGCCCCGGCCCTTGAGGAAGGAGGTGGGGTAGAGCATTTCCTGCATGCCGGGGCCGCCCTTGGGGCCCTCGTAGCGGATGACGACGACGTCGCCCTCCTTGACCTGCTTGTTCAGAATCCGGTCGACGGCCTCCTCCTGCGATTCGCAGACGACGGCCGGGCCTTCGAAGGTCCAGATCGACTCGTCGACGCCCGCGGTCTTCACGACGCAGCCGTTCTCGGCGAGGTTGCCGTAGAGGACGGCGAGGCCGCCCTCGGTGGAGTAGGCGTGTGCGAGGTCGCGGATGCAGCCGCCTTCGGCGTCCGTGTCGAGGGTGTCCCAGCGCTCGGACTGGGAGAACGCGGTCGCGGAGCGGACGCAGCCGGGGGCGGCGTGGAACATTTCGACGGCCTCGGCGGAGGGTGAACCGCCGCGGATGTCCCACTGCTTGAGCCAGTCGGCGAGCGAATCGGCGTGCACGGAGTGCACGTCCTCGTTGAGGAGGCCACCGCGGTACAGCTCGCCGAGGATGGCGGGGATGCCGCCGGCCCGGTGGACGTCCTCCATGTAGTAGACGCCGCCGGGGGCGATGTTGGGCGCGACCTTGGACAGGCAGGGCAGTCGGCGGGAGATGCCGTCGATGGCCTTCATGTCGAAGTCGAGACCGGCCTCCTGGGCGGCGGCCAGCAGGTGGAGGATCGTGTTGGTGGAGCCGCCCATGGCGATGTCGAGGGCCATGGCGTTCTCGAAGGCGGCGCGGGAGCCGACGTTGCGCGGCAGGACGGTCTGGTCGTCCTGCTCGTAGTGGCGCTTGGTGATCTCCACGACCGTGCGCCCGGCCGTCTCGTACAGCTCCTTGCGGGCGGTGTGGGTGGCCAGCACCGAGCCGTTGCCCGGCAGGGCGAGACCCATCGCCTCGGTGAGGCAGTTCATCGAGTTGGCGGTGAACATGCCGGAGCAGGAGCCGCAGGTCGGACAGGCGTTGTCCTCGATGAGGGCGATGTCCTCGTCCGAGACCTGGTCGTTGACGGCCTCGGAGATCGCGGTGATCAGGTCGAGCTTGCGGACCGTGCCGTCGACGAGGGTCGCGCGGCCGGACTCCATGGGGCCGCCGGAGACGAAGACGGTCGGGATGTTGAGCCGCATCGCGGCCATCAGCATCCCGGGCGTGATCTTGTCGCAGTTGGAGATGCAGATCAGCGCGTCCGCGCAGTGCGCCTCGACCATGTACTCGACGGAGTCGGCGATCAGGTCGCGGGAGGGGAGGCTGTAGAGCATCCCGCCGTGGCCCATCGCGATGCCGTCGTCGACGGCGATGGTGTTGAACTCGCGCGGGATGCCGCCCGCCGCGTGGACCGCCTCGCTGACGATCCGGCCGACCGGCTGGAGGTGGGTGTGGCCGGGCACGAACTCGGTGAAGCTGTTGGCCACGGCGACGATCGGCTTGCCGAAGTCCTCGCGCGCTACGCCGGAAGCCTGCATAAGGGCGCGCGCGCCCGCCATGTTTCGGCCGTGGGTGACGGTGCGAGACCTCAGCTCGGGCACGGTGCTCGGCTCCCTCATAAGTGCGTCCGGTGAAACGGACCTGCGTATCGGTTCGGAGTCTTCCGACTCTACGCCTGTGGGGCGCAAATCCCGATGCGGTGTCCGGATCGAGAGACGGGTAGCTCACAGTGCGGAACGGCTACGGGACCGCGGGTCAGCTCTCGGTCAGATACCGCTGGAGCGTCGGGCCCACCATGGCGACGATCTCGTCCACGCTCGCCGAGGCCACCGGCTCCATCTTGATCACGTACCGCAGCATCGCGACGCCGATGATCTGGGCGGCCGCGAGCTGGGCCCGGAACTTCGGGTCCGGCACGTCCAGGTCGCGCGCCATCCGCATCAGCAGCCGCCGCTCGATCAGCCCGCGCAGGACGGCGGCGGCCGCCTCGTTGGTGAGCGCGGAGCGCATCACCGCCAGCAGGGGCAGCCGGGAGACCGGGTTCTCCCAGGTGGCGAAGAAGTAGCGGGCCATCCGCTCGCCCGCGCCCTCGCGGCTGCCGCCGTGCACCGCGTCCGGGGCGCCCATGGCGGGCGCGAGGATCAGCTCGATCGCCGAGCCGAAGACCTGTTCCTTGGTGCCGAAGTAGTGGTGGACCAGCGCCGGGTCCACCTCGGCGGCCTTGGCGATGCCGCGGATCGAGGCCTTGTCGTAGCCGCGCTCGGCGAACTGGTTGCGCGCCGCGGCCAGGATGCGGTCGCGGGCCCCGGGGCCGTCGGCCGCGGAGCCGCGGGCGGGGCGGCCGCGGCCGCGGCGGGGCCCCGCGGCGGGCGGCTCGGGTGTGGCGGGGGTCACTTCCGGCGCACCGCCCTGCCCGCCCGGGAGGCCGGGGTCGGGGAGGCCAGATGGAGCCGGGTGAAGGCCAGCGCCTCGGCGAGATCGGCCTCGCGCTCGGCCTGGGACATGGCCCGCCGGGTGTTCACCTCGACCACCACGTGGCCGTCGAAGCCGGTGGTGGCGAGACGTTCCAGCAGTTCGGCGCAGGGCTGGGAGCCGCGCCCGGGCACCAGGTGCTCGTCCTTGTTGGAGCCCTGGCCGTCGGCGAGGTGGAGATGGGCGAGCCGGTCGCCCATCCGGTCCACCATGTCCAGGGCGTCCGTCCGGGAGGTCGCGGTGTGCGAGAGGTCGATCGTGAAGTGCCGGTAGTCGTCCTTGGTGACGTCCCAGTCCGGCGCGTACGCGAGCATCTCCCGGTCGCGGTACCGCCACGGGAACATGTTCTCCACCGCGAACCGCACATCGGTCTCGTCCGCCATCCGCCAGATTCCGCGTACGAACTCGCGGGCGTAACTGCGCTGCCATCGGAACGGCGGGTGGACGACGACGGTGGACGCGCCCAGCCGCTCGGCCGCCGTCCTGGCCCGCTGCAGCTTGACCCATGGGTCGGTGGACCACACCCGCTGGGTGATCAGCAGACATGGCGCGTGCACGGCGAGAATCGGCACCCCGTGATAATCCGAGAGGCGGCGCAGCGACTCGATGTCCTGGCTGACCGGATCGGTCCACACCATGACCTCGACGCCGTCGTAGCCCAGCCGCGCGGCGATCTCGAAGGCCGTCGCCGTCGACTCCGGATAGACCGAGGCGGTGGACAGGGCGACCTTCGCATCCGGGATGCGCACCACTGGCTCTGTCACGAGGGACAGCGTACGGCCGCTGCTCTGTGCGACTAAACCGCGACTGCCGATCACGTCATGCGGGCGTCAGGTGGGCAGGTGGTCCAGGCGGCGCAGAATGACCCCCTCGCGCAGCGCCCACGGGCAGATCTCCAGCACGTCGACCTCGAACAGATCCATGGCGGCCTCGGCGACGAGCGCCCCGGCCAGCAGCTGTGGGGCGCGCCCCTCGGACACCCCGGGGAGCCCGCCGCGCTCGGCGGTGGGCATGGCGGTCAGCCGGGGCACCCACTCCTCCAGCGACTTGCGGGTGAGCCTGCGCACCACGTACGGGCCCTCGGCGGAGCGCGCCGCGCCCGCGATCCGGGCCAGCTGCCTGAAGGTCTTCGAGGTGGCGGCCACCTGGTCCGGGGTGCTGTGACGGCTGAAGTCGCCGACGACGCGGGCGATCTCGGTGCGCACATGCCGCCGCAGGGCGCGGACGTCCGCCGGGTCGGGCGGGTCACCGGGCAGCCAGCCCGCGGTCAGCCTGCCGGCGCCCAGCGGCAGCGAGACGGCCGCGTCGGGCTCCTCGTCGAGCCCGTACGCGATCTCCAGCGAGCCGCCGCCGATGTCCAGGAGCAGCAGCCGCCCCGACGACCAGCCGCACCAGCGGCGGGCGGCCAGGAAGGTGAGCCGGGCCTCGTCCTCGCCGCTGAGCACGCGCAGCCGTACGCCGGTCTCCTCGGCGACGCGGGCGAGGACGGCGTCCGCGTTGGCGGCCTCCCGGACCGCGGAGGTCGCGAACGGCAGCACCTCCTCGACGCCCTTGTCCTCGGCCGCCTCCAGCGCCTCCTTGACCACCGCGATCAGCCGGTCGACGCCTTCGGAGCCGATGGCCCCGTCGCCGTCGAGGAGTTCGGCCAGCCGCAGTTCCGCCTTGTGGGAGTGGGCAGGCAGCGGGCGGGCACCCTGGTGTGCGTCCACCACCAGCAGATGGACCGTATTCGAACCCACGTCGAGGACACCGAGTCTCATGGCCAGAACGCTACTGTGCGCCTGAAGTGGTCATGCACGCGATCCCTCCCGATCGCTTCCTGGTCCCTTCCCGGTCGCTTCCCGGTCCCGCGTGCGGTCCCCGTCCCCGGTGCGTTCACGGCGGGGGCATACCCTTGCCCCGTGGCAAAGACGAAAAAGGCGAAGCAGGACAAAGACCCAAAGCCGGAGCGGAAGCGGGACGGGGAGCAGCGGGCCGGGGAGCCGGTCCCGTCGGCGGACGAGGTCGGCCTGGACTTCGCCCGCGCCTGGGTCGAATTCCCCGACCCCGCCGACGAGGAGCAGGTCTTCCGCTGCGATCTGACCTGGCTCACCTCGCGCTGGAGCTGCGTTTTCGGCCAGGGCTGCCAGGGCATCCAGGCGGGGCGCGCGAGCGACGGCTGCTGCACGCTGGGCGCGCACTTCTCGGACGAGGAGGACGAGGAGCGGGTCGGCCGCCATATGGCCCGGCTGACCCCGGAGCTGTGGCAGTTCCACGACGAGGGACGCGCCCGGGGCTGGACGCAGGAGGACGAGGACGGCGACCGTCAGACGCGCCGCCACGAGGGCTCGTGCATCTTCCAGAACCGGCCCGGCTTCGCGGGCGGCGCGGGCTGTGCGCTGCACATCCTGGCGCTGCGGGAGGGGCGCGAACCGCTGGAGACCAAGCCGGACGTCTGCTGGCAGCTGCCGGTGCGGCGGTCGTTCGAGTGGATCGACCGCCCGGACGACACGCGGGTACTGCAGGTCACGATCGGCGAGTACGACCGCCGGGGGTGGGGCCCGGGCGGGCACGACCTGCACTGGTGGTGCACGTCGGCGGTGTCGGCGCACGGTGCCGGTGATCCGGTGTACGTGTCGTACCGGCCGGAGCTGACGGAGCTGATGGGCAAGGCCGGGTATGACCGGCTGGCCGAGCTGTGCGAGGCGCGGCTTGCGGCGTCGCTGCCGCTGGTGGCGCCCCACCCGGCGGACCCGACGGGCTGACGCCCGAAACCGGGGGCTGAGCCCCCGGCCCTCCGCTCCCTCCGGGGCTCCGCCCCGGAACCCGGGCCGCAGGCCTGCCGGGCCCGGCGCCGCGGCGGGCCGAGAGCGGACCTTTCCCCTACCCGCCCCTTCCCGTAACCAGGGGCTGCGCCCCCGGACCCCCGTCGCTTTCGGGGCTCCGCCCCGGAGCCCCGGGCTTCGGTGAACGGCGGGCCCGGCGCCGCGACGGGCCGAGGGCGGGCCGCACCCCCGGCCCCTCCCGAAACCGGGAGGCTGCCCCCGGCGCCCGGACTTCGGGCCCGGCGCCATGGCGGGCTGGGGGCGGACCCTTCCCGTAACCAGGGAGCTGCGCCTCCGGGCCCCCGCTCTTTCCGGGGCTCCGGGCTTCGGTGAGCGGCGGGTCCGATGCCCCGGCGGGCCGAGGGCGGGCCGCACCCCCGCCCCTCCCGAAACCAGGGGGCTGCGCTCCGGCACCCGGGCTTCGGGCCTGGCGGGTCCGGCGTCGTGGTGGGCTGAGGGGTGGCCTTTCCCCTACCCGCCCCTTCCCGTAACCAGGGGGCTGCGCCCCCTGGACCCCGCGCTTTCGGGGCTCCGCCCCGGAGCCCCGTGCCTGGCGCGGCTCCGCACGCCCTGGAGCCCGCCCCGGGGTCCGGGGCGCGGCCCCTGGTTTCGGGGTGGTGCGTTGCTGGGGGCGCTAGTTCTTGGGCGCGGGGGCGTCCGAGGGGGGTGGGGTGGAGGGGGGGTGGGTGGGGGCGGGGGATGTGGTGGGGGTCGGGGTGGGGGTGGTGCCCCGGCCCTCGATCACCACCATCGCGCCCGACGGCGCCACCGTCACCCGGGCCCGCCACCGGCCCGGCGGCTCGCGGTCGCGGTCCACCGACACCGTGATCGTCGCCGTCTGGCCGGGCCGCAGCTCACCGGCGGTGCGGCTCAGCTGGAGCCAGGACGCGCCGCCCGACGCCGAGGCCGACCAGCGGACCGGGGCGCCGCCCGAGGCGGACAGGGTGATGACCGTCACATCGCCGCTCGGCTGGGCCTCCACCGTGAGCCGCCCGGGCCCGGGGGCGGGGCGGGAGGGGGCGGAGCCGCCGTGGCGGCCGCCGCCGTCGGGGCGGGAAGCCCCCCGGGAGGGCCCGCCGCCCTTGGCGTGACGCTCCGGACGGCCGTCCGCGCCGATCACCTCGACCGAAACCTCGGGCCCCGACGCACCGGCCCGGCTCCGCAGCCGGGCCGCGCCGGAACGGTCCTGCGCGCTGCCCGCCTGCTCGTACGCACGCCCGGCGGACCGATCCTGCTCACCGGCCGGGGCCTCGTCCGCGCCGTCCGCGGCGGCGGCCACCGAGTCCGTGTCGTGCTCGTCACCGGCGAGCGGCGCGCCCCGGTAGGCGGCCCAGAGGGCGAGCACCGGGGCGGCCACGACCGTGGCGACCACGGTCGTGGTCAGGGCGCGGCTGCGCAGCCTGCGGCGGCGGGCGGCCCGGTCCTGGGGGTCGAGCGGGAAGCCGCGCCGGTCGAAGCGCGGACCGGCCGCGGCGCGCGCGGGGCGGGCGCTCAGGGCGCACAGCATCGCGGCGTGCACGGCGGAGCGCGGCGCCTCCACCACCGGCAGCGCGGCGGGCGCGGCGGCGGTGCCGGGCCAGGGGCCGTCCGCCGTGGCCCGCTCGGCCATCCGGCGGCATTCGCGGCAGTCGTCGACATGGCGCACCAGCTCACGGCGGAGCGCGGCGGAGAGCAGCACCCGGGTGTCGCCCGCGAGCCGGGCGACGACGGGGCAGTGGCCCAGCTCCACGACGGCGAGCGCGGCGCGGGTCCGCTCGACCTCGCAGGCGGCGCTGGAGAGCAGGGCGCGGGTCTCGTCGGGCTCCTTGCCGAGCGCGGCGGCGACCTCGGCGGCGGTGAGCTGGTGGCGGACGTGGAGTTCGAGCGCCTCGCGCTGGGCGGCGGTGGTCCCGGCGGCCTCGGGCCAGGCGAGCGCGGCGAGTTCGCGGCGGCGCCGGTCGGCGACGGGCTCGGGCAGCGCGGTGTCCGAGCCGCCCCGCCCGCCGGTCGGCTCCCGCGATTCACGCGGTTCACGCCGCTCCCGCAGTTCGGCGAGCTTGCGCAAACAGGCCCAGCGGGCGACCGCGTAGAGCCACGGGCGGCTCGGCTCCTCCTCGGCCTCCGCGCGCCCGCGCCCTCGGCCGCGCCGCCGCTCGGCGACGGCCAGCACATCGCCGAGCGTGACGGCCGCGGCGTCGTGCTCGCACAGGACCGACAGGCAGTAGGTGAACAGACCGTCCAGATACGGCTCGTAGCGCGCGGGAGGCCGCTGGGGGCGCGTGGTGGCGACGCGGGGCGCGCGGCGCTGCGCCCGGTGTGCGCCGGTGGCGTGTGTCGAGTGCTCGGACCTGCTGCTCATCACCCGGCGACCGTAGGCGGATGAAGCAGACTTGCTCGCCTTACTTGGGCACTTTTAACCCTTACGGGTGACCATCTCCCTCATAAGGGGACAGGTGTCCCACTCCCGGGAGCCGGAACTGCTATGAGCCCACAAGCAGCCTGGGCGCCCCGCTGTCGGCGGCCGACGTTAGCGTTGTCGCCATGGCTGCCCGTAGCTCCTCCCGTTCATCCGCCAAGGACCGGCCCTCCTACCGCTGCACCGAGTGCGGCTGGACCACCGCCAAGTGGCTCGGCCGCTGCCCGGAATGCCAGGCGTGGGGCACGGTCGAGGAGCACGGCGCGCCCGCCGTGCGGACCACCGCGCCCGGCCGGGTCACCTCGGCCGCCGTGCCCATCAGCCAGGTCGACGGCCGCCAGGCCACCGCCCGCTCGACGGGCGTGGCCGAGCTGGACCGGGTGCTGGGCGGCGGTCTGGTCCCCGGCGCCGTGGCACTGCTGGCCGGGGAGCCGGGCGTCGGCAAGTCGACGCTGCTGCTGGACGTCGCGGCCAAGGCGGCCTCCGAGGACCACCGGACGCTGTATGTGACCGCTGAGGAGTCGGCCAGTCAGGTCCGGCTGCGCGCCGACCGCATCGGGGCGCTGAGCGAGCACCTCTATCTCGCGGCCGAGACCGATCTGTCCGCCGTGCTCGGCCATCTCGACTCGGTCAAGCCGTCGCTGCTGATCCTGGACTCCGTCCAGACCGTCGCCTCGCCCGAGCTCGACGGCGCGCCCGGCGGCATGGCCCAGGTGCGCGAGGTGGCGGGGGCGCTGATCCGGGCGTCCAAGGAGCGCGGCATGTCCACGCTGCTGGTCGGCCATGTGACGAAGGACGGCGCGATCGCGGGCCCCCGGCTGCTGGAGCACCTGGTCGACGTGGTGCTGCACTTCGAGGGCGACCGGCACGCCCGGCTGCGACTGGTCCGCGGCGTCAAGAACCGTTACGGGGCGACCGACGAGGTCGGCTGCTTCGAGCTGCACGACGAGGGCATCACCGGCCTCGCCGACCCGTCCGGGCTGTTCCTCACCCGGCGCGCCGAGCCGGTGCCGGGCACCTGTCTGACCGTCACCCTGGAGGGCCGCCGGCCGCTGGTGGCCGAGGTGCAGGCGCTCACCGTCGACTCGCAGATCCCCTCCCCCCGCCGCACCACCTCCGGCCTGGAGACCTCCCGGGTGTCGATGATGCTGGCCGTCCTGGAGCAGCGCGGCCGGATCAGCGCGCTCGGCAAGCGCGACATCTACAGCGCCACGGTGGGCGGGGTGAAACTGTCGGAGCCCGCGGCGGACCTCGCGGTGGCGCTCGCGCTGGCGAGCGCCGCGAGCGACACCCCGCTGCCCAAGAACCTGGTGGCGATCGGCGAGGTGGGGCTCGCGGGCGAGGTCAGGCGGGTCACGGGGGTGCAGCGGCGGCTGTCCGAGGCCGCCCGGCTGGGCTTCACCCACGCCCTGGTGCCCTCCGATCCGGGCCGTGTCCCCGACGGTATGCGGGTGCTGGAGGTGGCGGACATAGGGGACGCGCTGCGCGTACTGCCCCGGCGCGAGCGCGCGGACCGGACCCGCGCGGACGCCCCCGACCAGGGGTGAGCCAGGGGGCGAACGCGGTGGTGAGCGGGGCGGTCCGGGCCGTGGGGGAAGCCGCGCTCCGCCCCCCGCCCGGGGGCGTACGCCGGGAGACCCCACGGGAGCCCGGGGACCGCCGGTAGACTTTGCCCTGGTCTCGCCCGTACGTGACCTCGTCAGCGGCGCGGGAGGGCGACTCGCGGCACCGATTCAGACCTTGTGACGGAGGAGTGCAGTGGCAGCAGGCGACCGGGCATCGAATCCCGGCAAAGCCGACAGTCTGATGCGTGCCACTCTGAGCGCCGTCGCGCCGGGCACCGCCCTGCGTGACGGCCTTGAGCGCATCCTCCGTGGAAACACGGGCGGGCTCATCGTGCTCGGCACCGACAAGACCGTCGAGTCGCTGTGTACCGGCGGCTTCATCATCGACGTCGAGTTCACCGCCACCCGGCTGCGCGAACTGTGCAAGCTGGACGGGGCGCTGGTACTCGACAAGGACATCAGCAAGATCGTGCGGGCGGGGGTACAGCTGGTCCCGGACGCGGCGATCGCCACCGAGGAGACCGGCACCCGGCACCGCACCGCGCAGCGCGTCTCCATCCAGACCGGGTTCCCGGTCGTGTCCGTCAGCCAGTCCATGCGGCTGATCGCGCTGTACGTGGACGGGCTGCGGCGGGTCCTGGAGGACTCCGCGGCCATCCTCTCCCGCGCCAACCAGGCGCTGGCCACCCTGGAGCGGTACAAGCTCCGGCTGGACGAGGTCGCGGGCACCCTCTCCGCGCTGGAGATCGAGGACCTGGTCACCGTCCGGGACGTCAGCGCGGTCGCGCAGCGGCTGGAGATGGTGCGGCGCATCGCCACCGAGATCGCCGAGTACGTGGTGGAGCTGGGCACGGACGGCCGTCTGCTCTCGCTCCAGCTGGACGAGCTGATCGCGGGCGTCGAGCCGGAGCGGGAGCTGGTCGTACGGGACTACGTGCCCGAGCCGACCGCCAAGCGCACCCGCACCGTCGCCGACGCGCTGGCCGAGCTGGACAAGCTCACCCACACCGAGCTGCTCGAACTCCCCGTCGTGGCCCGCGCCCTGGGCTACACGGGCTCCCCCGAGACCCTGGACTCGGCGGTCTCCCCGCGCGGCTTCCGGCTGCTGGCCAAGGTGCCGAGGCTGCCGGGGACGATCATCGAGCGGCTGGTGGAGCACTTCGGCGGGCTGCAGAAGCTGCTGGCCGCGAGCGTGGACGACCTGCAGATGGTCGACGGCGTGGGCGAGGCGCGGGCCCGCTCGGTCCGCGAGGGCCTGTCGCGGCTGGCGGAGTCGTCGATCCTGGAGCGGTACGTCTAGGCCCGCCCCGGAAACAGCGACGAGCCACAGCCCATCCGGCTGTGGCTCGTTCTTTTGCCGTCGTCAGTCCTTGGCGAGGACGAACGACACCTTGGCCGCGCCCAGGCCGTCCAGCTTCGCCTCGACCAGGTAGGTGCCGGGGCCCGCGGTCTTGCCGCCCTTCGGCGTCGCGCAGTGGGCGGCGGTGCGCTCGCGGTCCCAGTCCACGGTGCGCTTGGTCTCACCGGAGGCGGGCACCTCGATCAGGGCGGTGGCGGTGCCCTCGGGGCAGTCGTCCGAGGCCCAGATGTGCTCGTTGTCGGCGTCCGTGATGGTCAGCGAGGCGGCTGCCCGGCCGAAGTCCACCGCGCAGGAGCTGTTCGAGGAGTTCTTCACGGTGATTTCGAACGTCGGCTTCTCATCCGGCTCGTAGGAGTTCTTCACCTTCGCGTCCTTGACGCTGCGCACCGTCAGCTCGATGTCGCCGCGCTTGCACTCCGGCAGGCTCGACCCGACCGGCAGCCCCTGACCGTCCCCGTCGCCGAGTCCGTCGCCGGTGCCGCCGGAGGCCCCGGTGCCGCCCGTATCGCCCGAGCCGCCGCCGTCGGCGCCCGTGCCGCCGTCGCCGCCGGTGTCACCGGAGCCGGAGCCGGAGCCCGAACCGGAGCCGGAGCCGGAACTCGCACCGGGCCCCGCACCGCCGGTGTCCGACTCGTCGCGCCCGCCGGGGCGTTCGCTGTTCACCGGCCCGGAGGTGGTCGGCCCCGGGGTGATCGTGCGTGCGGGGCCGCCGCCCGGCCCCTTGCCCTCGTCGCTTCCGCCGCCGCCCGAACCACCCCAGCCGAAGGCCCAGATGACGAGCAGCCCGATGAGGGCGAGCAGGGCCAGCCCAACAGCCCTCCGCCGCCAGTAGATGGAGGAGGGAAGCGGCCCGATCGGATTGCGCAGAGATCCCACGCGGAAACTCTATGGGAGATCGGCCCCTACACCAGCCAATAACCGCCGCTGGACTCCCTACTTTTCTCATCATCCGACCGGATCGGCCACCTGGGCGACAACAGGGCGGGGGGCACCCGGTCACCCCTCGCACAAGCACACCGGAATTGCACCGTTTCGCACATATCTGCCCAGTGTCGACCCGAACGCCCGCGCCCTCGGCCCCATCGGGCGTTCCGCCGTGTCAGGATCGGATGTGATGACTGCCATTTCCGCCGCCCCGGCCGCCGCAACCCCGACCCCCGACGGTGCCGAGCTCCACCGGCCCGTCATCGACTGGTTCGACGCCCACGCCCGCGACCTCCCCTGGCGCCGCCCGGAGGCCGGAGCGTGGGGCGTGATGGTGAGCGAGTTCATGCTCCAGCAGACGCCGGTGAACCGCGTGCTGCCGGTGTACGAGCAGTGGCTCGCCCGCTGGCCGCGCCCCGCCGACCTGGCCGCCGAACCGCCCGGTGAGGCGGTGCGCGCCTGGGGCAGGCTCGGCTATCCGCGCCGAGCGCTGCGGCTGCACGGCGCGGCGGCGGCCATAAGGGAGCGGCACGGCGGTGACGTACCGCGGGAACACGCGCAGCTGCTCGCGCTGCCGGGGGTCGGCGAGTACACGGCGGCGGCCGTGGCCTCGTTCGCGTACGGACAGCGCCACCCGGTGCTGGACACCAACGTCCGCCGGGTGTTCGCCCGCGCGGTCGGCGGCACCCAGTACCCGCCGAACGCCACCACCGCCGCCGAGCGCAAGCTCGCCCGCGCCCTGCTGCCGGACGACGAGCGGACGGCGGCGAGCTGGGCGGCGGCCACGATGGAGCTGGGCGCGCTGGTCTGCACGGCCCGCACCCCCGAGTGCGCGCGCTGCCCCATCGCGGCGTCCTGCGCCTGGCGCGGGGCCGGTTCGCCGGAGCACGCAGGCCCGCCGCGGCGCGCCCAGACCTACGCCGGGACGGACCGTCAGGTGCGCGGCAAGCTGCTGGCGGTGCTGCGGGAGGCGATCGCGCCGGTTCCGCAGGCGTCGCTGGACAGGGTGTGGAACGAGCCGGTGCAGCGGGCCCGGGCGCTCGACGGGCTGGTCTCCGACGGTCTCGTCGAACCGCTCACGGGAGGCCTCTACCGGCTGCCGCTGACCTGACCGCCGACCTGACCCGAAAGCCCTTGCCACATCCCCGTTTCACGGCCTCATCAGGCAGTCTGTGACAGGGCTGTGACACTTCCAGGACCCGGTTCTGACACACCGTCGAACCGGGTTCCGCTGTTACACAACCTATGGACAGCTGTGCGTTTCCCGGGGTGCTGACGCACATGGCGCCGCAACAGCGCCTCCGTAGCGTCCTTCCCGTGCCGGGCGAACGACCGGCATCCAACGTGGGGAAGACAGCGGGATGGAGGCTGCGATGACCGGCAGCAGCGGCAAGGTTCTGGACTTCGAGGAGTACGTGCGCAACCGGCAGGACGCGCTTCTGCGCAGCGCCCGCCGACTGGTTCCGGACCCGATCGAGGCACAGGACCTTCTCCAGACCGCGCTCGTGCGCACCTACGGCCGCTGGGACGGGATAGCCGACAAGTCGCTCGCCGACGCCTATCTCCGCCGCGTCATGATCAACACCCGTACCGAGTGGTGGCGCGCCCGCAAGCTGGACGAGGTGCCCACCGAGCAGCTGCCGGAGGCCGCCGTCGAGGACGGCACCGAGCAGCACGCCGACCGGGCCCTGCTGATGGACATCCTCGGGGTGCTGGCTCCCAAGCAGCGCAGTGTCGTCGTGCTGCGACACTGGGAGCAGATGACGACGGAGGAGACGGCGGAGGCGCTCGGTATGTCGACCGGCACGGTCAAGAGCACGCTGCACCGGGCGCTCGCCCGGCTGCGGCAGGAGCTGGAGAACCGCGAGCTGGATGCCCGCGCGCTCGGCCGCGAACCGGTGGGCGAGCCCGCCGCCGCGAAGCCGCTCCGGGTCCGGAACCAGGTCC
Organism: Streptomyces sp. NPDC005962; assembly: GCF_040629205.1. NCBI lineage: Bacteria > Bacillati > Actinomycetota > Actinomycetes > Kitasatosporales > Streptomycetaceae > Streptomyces > Streptomyces sp. NPDC005962. The sequence goes on from NZ_JBEXVE010000040.1 coordinate 21,159, forward strand.
GGCGTGACCGCCAGGAGCGGGGGCAGGAACGGTGCGCGGCCTGATCAAGGCCTCTCCCAGCAGGACCGGCAAGACCAGCGGGACCAGCAGGACCGGCAGGACTGCCATGATCACCGGCGGCGCGGTCGTCGGCCTCGCGGCCGCCGGGGGCTGGATGCTGGCCGGATGCGGCTCCGGCAGCCAGGGCGTGCGGACGGAGGGCCCGGCGCGCACCCAGTGGACCTCACCGCCCTCCTCTCAGGACAAAGGCTCGTACGCGAGCGGCTCGACGACCAAGCCGCCTGCGGTGCAGAAGGCCGACGCGGTGCGGCTGATCAAAGAGGACCCGAAGGTCGGCCAGGACCTGAAGTCGCACCTCCAGCCGTGCACGGGCAAGTCGGCGAAGGCGCAGCCGGTCAAGGGCTACCCGGTGGAGGTGTCCCGGGGGAAACTGACCGGACCCGACACTTCCGATCTCGTCATCAACGTCACGAGCTGCGACGACGGCTTCGGTATCGGCTCGTATGTGTACCGCAAGGTGGGACAGCGGTACGAGAACGTCTTCACGGACGAGCAGCCGCCGGTCTACGCCGACGTCGTCAAGGGCGATCTGAGCGTCACCAAGCTCAGCTACGCCTCGGGGGACACCGTCTGCTGCCCCTCGCGCGAAGATGTGATCACCTACCGTTGGGCGGCGAGCAGGCAGGCGTTCACCGTGGTCCGGCACAAGCACACCGACTACAGCAAGAGCAGCCCCACGGAGGAGCCCGCCCCCAGCACCGCCGCGAAGGTAAGCGGCGGGGACGACGGAACGGAAGGCTGAACCAAGGCTGTGGCCGAAACCCATGTGCTCTTCGTCGAGGACGACGACGTCATCCGCGAGGCCACCCAGCTCGCCCTGGAGCGCGACGGGTTCCTGGTGACCGCCGCGCCCGACGGGCTGACGGGGCTGGAGTGCTTCCGCGCCGACCGGCCCGATATCGCCCTGCTCGACGTGATGGTGCCGGGCCTGGACGGGGTCAGCCTGTGCCGCCGCATCCGCGACGAGTCCACCGTGCCCGTGATCATGCTGTCGGCCCGCGCCGACTCGATCGACGTGGTGCTGGGCCTGGAGGCCGGGGCCGACGACTACGTCACCAAACCCTTCGACGGCGCCGTGCTCGTCGCCCGCATCCGGGCCGTGCTGCGCCGCTTCGGCCACGCCAGCGGCCCCGGCGGACGCGGCGGTGAGCAGACCGGCCCCGAGGAGCCCGAGGGCGGGGTGCTGCGCTTCGGCGACCTGGAGGTGGACCCGGAGGGCATGGAGGTCCGCAAGGGCGGTGAGCAGGTCGCGCTGACGCCGACCGAGATGCGGCTGCTGCTGGAGTTCTCGACCGCGCCCGGTACCGTGCTCTCCCGCGACCGGCTGCTGGAGCGGGTGTGGGAGTACGGCTGGGGCGGGGACACCCGGGTCGTCGACGTCCACGTGCAGCGGCTGCGCGGCAAGATAGGCCAGGACCGCATCGAGACGGTCCGCGGCTTCGGCTACAAGCTCAGGGGCTGAAGCGGGACCATGGTGAGACTCGCGCTCCGCTCCGGACTGCGCTGGAAGGTCAGCCTGGCCATCGCCGCGGTGAGCGCGCTGGTCGCCGTCGCGCTGAGCCTCGTCGTCCACAACGCGGCCCGGGTCTCGATGCTCGACAACAGCCGCACGGTGATGGACGAGCGGGTCAAGGTCGCCCAGAAGTGGTACGAGGAGTCCCGGGTGCTGGGCTTCGGCGCCAAGCTGGACGATCCGGTGCTCCCCGAGGACCTGCGGAAGTTCGCGGCGCGCGGGCAGCGCGCCACCTATCTGGAGGACTCCGGCACCGGCAGCCCCGAGGTGTGGGCGTCGGTGCCGCTGCGCGACGGCAAGGTGCTCTCCGTCCACACCCGCTTCCAGGACCGCTTCGCCGTCCTGGACGACCTGGACCGGGTGCTGATCCTCGGCTCGGTCTCCGTGGTGCTGGGCGGGATCGCGCTCGGCGTGCTCATAGGCGACCAGCTCTCGCGGCGGCTGCGCAAGGCCGCCACCGCGGCCCGCAAACTCGCCGAGGGCGACTCCGAGGTGCGGGTACGGGACGCCATCGGCGGCCGGGTGCGCGACGAGACCGACGACCTGGCGCGTGCCGTCGACGGCATGGCCGAGGCGCTCCAGGAGCGGCTGGAGGCCGAGCGCCGGGTCACCGCCGATATCGCGCACGAGCTGCGCACCCCGGTCACCGGGCTGCTCACCGCCGCCGAGCTGCTGCCCCCGGGCCGCCCCACCGAGCTGGTACGGGACCGGGCGCAGGCGATGCGCACGCTGGTGGAGGACGTCCTGGAGGTGGCCCGGCTGGACGGCTTCGCCGAGCGGGCCGAGCTCCAGGAGATCGACCTCGCCGAGTTCATCACCCGCCGGGTGCGCGTGGTGGCGCCGGACGCCGTGGTCACGGTGGACCGTGACGCCCACGTCTCCACCGATCCGCGGCGGCTGGAGCGCATCCTCGGCAATCTGCTGGCCAACGCCGCCCGGCACGGCAAGCCGCCGTTCGAGATCACCGTGGAGGGGCGGGTGCTGCGGGTCCGCGACCACGGGCCCGGCTTCCCGGAGGCGCTGCTGAAGGACGGGCCGAGCCGGTTCCGCACCGGAGCCAAGGACCGGGCGGGCAAGGGCCACGGTCTGGGCCTGACCATCGCCGCGGGCCAGGCCCGGGTGCTCGGCGCGCGGCTGACGTTCCGTAACGCGGACCCGGCGGCGGAGGGCGAGGACGGCGCGGTGGCGGTGCTCTGGCTGCCGGAGTCGGCGCCCACCAACACCGGCAGCTTCCCCGTCATCGACGTCCCGGACTGAGACGTACGCCGGACTGAGACGGGCTGATACCTGCTGCGCACGCGAGCCGCCCGCCCCTCGAGGAGGGACGGGCGGCTCGGGGCGCTACGGGGCTCGTACGCGTCAGACGGGTTCGGCGATCGGCGTCACATCGGCCCGGGAGTCATCGTCGGCGGTCTTGGCGGCGCCGGTGCGCAGCGGGACCTCCTTGATGAACCAGGCCGCGATGAAGCCGACGACGCTGATCACGGCGCCCCACAGGAACACCTGGTGCGCGCCGCTGGCCACGGCGTGGAGGTAGGCGTCCTTGATCGGCGGGGGCAGCTTGTGGATGCTGTCCGGGTCGAGCTGGGCGCTGCCGGAAGTGGCCGCCGCGGCCTTTCCGCCGCCCCGCTCGGCCATGGTGTCGTTCACCTGCCGGGTGAACAGGGCGCCGAGGATCGCGACGCCGAAGGAGCCGCCCAGGGTGCGGAAGAGGGTGGCGGAGGAGCTGCCGACGCCCATGTCCTTCATCTCGACGCTGTTCTGCGCGATCAGCATGGTCGTCTGCATCAGGAAGCCCATGCCCGCGCCGAGCACCGCCATGTAGATGCCGGAGGTGGTGCGGGTGGTCTCGGTGTCCATCTGCGCCAGCAGGAACATGCCCGCGGTGATCAGGAAGCCGCCCAGGACCGGGAAGATCTTGTACTTGCCGGTCTGGGTGGTGACCCGGCCCGCGATCAGCGAGACGGCCATCATGCTCAGCAGCATCGGGAGCAGCAGCAGACCGGAGTTGGTGGCCGAGGCGCCCTGGACGGTCTGCTGGAAGAGCGGCAGGAAGGTCATCGAGCCGAACATCACGAAACCGGTGAGGAAGCCGATGACGGTGACCAGCGAGAAGTTGCCGATCCGGAAGATGTGCAGCGGCAGGACGGGTTCGGCGACCCGCCTCTCGACGTACAGGAACGCGGCGAGCGCGACGACGCCGAGCGCGCCGAGCCCGAAGATCTCGACCGAGTCCCAGGCGTACTCGTTGCCGCCCCAGGTGGTGAGCAGCACGAGCGAGGTGATGCCCACGGTCAGCAGGGCCGCGCCGGTGTAGTCGATCCGTCCCTCGAATCGCTTCTTGGGCAGGTGGAGCACCGCGCTGATCGCGAACAGGGCGATCGCGCCGAGCGGGATGTTGATGTAGAAGATCCAGCGCCAGCCGAGGTGGTCGGTGATCGTGCCGCCGACCAGCGGGCCGCCGATCATGGCCACGGCCATCACACCGGCCATGATGCCCTGGTACCGGCCGCGCTCCCGCGGCGGGACCAGATCGCCGATGATCGCCATGACGCCGACCATCAGACCACCCGCGCCCAGGCCCTGGAGGGCCCGGAAGCCGATGAGCTCGCCCATCGTCTGGGCCATGCCGGAGAGGGCCGAGCCGACGAGGAACAGGCCGATGGAGGTGAGGAAGACGCCCTTGCGGCCGTACATGTCGCCGAGCTTGCCCCAGATGGGGGTCGAGGCGGCGGTCGCCAGGGTGTACGCGGTCACCACCCAGGAGAGGTGGTCGAGCCCGCCCAGCTCACCGACGATGGTCGGCATCGCGGTGCCGACGATCATATTGTCGAGCATCGCGAGCAACATCGCGATCATGAGGGCAAGGATGACCACGCTGGTGCTGCGGGTCTTCGGCTCCTTGCCCTTCTTGCCCGGGGTGGTCTGGGCGGTGCCCTGTGCGGGCAGGGAAGCGGGTGGCGCTTCACCTTCTGATTTCTTCTGGGACATGATCTCCACTCCCCCTGGTTACGACGAGCTCCGGTGACGCGCCACTTACTTGCCGCCCGGCTAGTTGAGTACAGTGGGAACGGTAAGACGTCTACTAGCCGGGCGTCAAGTAAGTTTTGTTCGGCCTGCTCAGAGGGCTGGCCCCACCCCCACAGGAGAGCATCTTGGGCACTGCACCGCGCCGGGGCGACACCCGTCAGCGCATCCAGGACGTGGCCCTGGCCCTCTTCGCCGAGCAGGGCTACGAGAAGACCTCGCTGCGCGAGATCGCCGAGAACCTCGACGTCACCAAGGCCGCGCTCTACTACCACTTCAAGACCAAGGAAGACATCGTCCTCAGCCTCTTCCAGGACCTGAGCAGGCCCCTCGACGAGCTGATCGCCTGGGGCGAGCGGCAGCCCCGCACCCTGGAGAGCAAGCGGGAGCTGCTGCGCCGCTACGGCGACGCGCTGGCCCACGTCGAACCGCTGCTGCGCTTCATGCAGGAGAACCAGGCGACGGTGCGCGAGCTGAGCATCGGCCAGATCTTCAAGGACCGCATGATCGCGCTGTCCGCCCTCGTCCGTGACCCCAAGGCCAGCCTGACCGATCAGGTCCGCTGCACCACCGCGCTGTTCAGCATGCACGCGGGGCTGTTCGTCATGCAGACGATCGAGGGCGACCCCGAGGAGAAGCGGCAAGCCGTCCTCGAAGTCGCCCTCGATCTTCTGACCCAGGCGCACGCGCCAGCGGAGCGCCTGGGCGGCCGGTAACGACGCCCGGCGGATACGGGTCGGACCTTGGCGCTGTGTCAGACCTTGACGTGCGTCAGACCTTGACGCCGTGCGCCCGCAGGAAGGTCAGCGGTCCCACGGCCGAGCCGTAGTTCGGCGTCGTACGGATCTCGAAGTGCAGATGCGGGCCGGTCGTGTTGCCGGTGTCGCCGGACAGCGCGATGTGCTGGCCGGTGGTCACGCTCTGGCCTATGCGCACGTCGATCCGGGAGAGGTGCGCGTACTGCGAGTACGTGTTGTCGTCGTGCTTGATCACGATGGCGTTGCCGTACGCCGGGCCGTCGCCGCCGCCGTTCGGGCCCGCCTTCACCACGACACCGGTGTGCGCGGCCCGCACCGGGGTGCCGGAGGGCACCACGAAGTCCTGGCCGCTGTGGTTGTGCGACCACAGGTTGCCCGCCAGGCCGAAGGAGGCGCCCAGGACGTACTTGGCGACCGGGGTCTCCCACGAGTCGGCCTTCTTGGCCTCGGCGGTCTTCGCCGGGCTCTGGGCCGCCGGGCTCTGGGCGGCCGACGCGTCCGCGGCGAACGTCACACCGGCGCCGAGCACGAGCGAAGCGCCCACACCCACGGCGATCACGGCGGCACGGGCGCGCCGGAGGGACGACGAATGCGAATGCGAATAGCGGCGGGTGGTGGCGCGCGGGGCCATAGGGGAGTACCTCCGGGAATGCGGGAAGACGACGCCCCTTGGTATCTGGTTCGCGCGATATGGCCAAGATGCGCCACTACTAAGCACTTCCGTAGTTCGCGCGCTTCCGGCACCCTTTCCGCCAGGGAATTCCACGGCCCCTGACCTCGCCTTTTGATCGACCCGGCCGCCATTCCTATATCCCGTAGTAGGTCCCGGAAGCGCTGTGCCGCATATCACCGTGCGGCGCGATCCGCGCTCCTTTCGCAAGGACTTCCGGGTGTCCGTTTCGGGACCAAAGTCCCGGCCCGCCGCTATGCTGTCCGGCCAGGAGCCACCACACCTAGGGGGAATGGGACGTGGATCCCGCAGTCATCGGCGCGCGCCTCGCGTCCAGCGCCGTCGCGCCGCTGGTCAAGAAGCTGTTCGTACCGGAGGGGCCGGGCGCCGGGCTGGTGGACCGGCCGGTCCGTATCTCCTCGCTCGTCTCCTTCCGGGGCGAGAAGCGCACGCTGACCGACAAGGACCTGCGCAAGCTCGCCGCCGAACTCGTCGAACGGGCCATGGCGGGGGCGGGTCCGGGCGAGCGGCCGATCCCCGCCGACGAGGCCGAGCCGCTGACCGACGCGCTGGCCAGGTCGCTGCACTCGCTGGGCGACCTGACCATGGACGACGTCCAGGCCGTGCGGTTCGGCCACCGGGTGCTGGCCAAGGATCTCCACTACAAGGCCGAGCTTCCCGACGCCCACCTCTCGCTGAACGCGTCCCGGCTCTACCGCGACCTCCTCGACACCGCCTGCCTGCACATCCTGCACTTCTTCACCCAGCGCTCGACCTTCGTCGCCCGCACCCTGGTCGAGCAGAGCGGCCAGCTCACCGAGCTGATAACCAAGATCGACATCCTGATCGAGCGGCTTCCGTCCCAGTCCGCGCAGGACGCCGCCTTCGAGCGCCGGTACGCCGACTACACGGTCAAGAAACACGGCACGCTGACCATCGTCGGCATCGACCTCAGCCACTCCGAGGCCACCTGGCCCCTGGACGCCGCGTACCTCAGCCTGGAGGCCGTCTCCCAGGACGACGAACGCCCCCTCGGCGGGGAGGGCGGCGCCCCGCTCGCCGCCCTCCCCGCCGACCGGGCCCTCTCCGGCCACGAGCGCGTCCTGCTGCGCGGGGTCGCGGGCTCCGGCAAGACCACCCTCGTCCAGTGGCTCGCCGTCTCCGCCGCCCGGCAGGAACCGCCGCGCGGGCTGGAGCAGCTGATCGGCCGCGTCCCCTTCGTCCTCCCGCTGCGCACCATCGCCCGCCAGGACGCCCTGCCCTCCCCCGCCCGCTTCCTGGCCTCCGTCCACAGCCCCCTGGACGCCGCCCAGCCGACCGGCTGGGCCGACCGCGTCCTCACCGCCGGGCGCGGGCTGCTCCTCATCGACGGCATCGACGAGATCCCCGAACGCGACCGGGAACGCACCCGCGCCTGGCTGGCCGACCTGCTGATCGCCTACCCGGGCAACCTGTGGCTCGTCACCTCCCGCCCCTCCGCCGTCGCCGACGACTGGCTGGCCGCGCAGGACTTCAGCGAGTTCGCGCTGTCCCCCATGAGCCGCGACGACATGACCGCGTTCATCGACCGCTGGCACGACGCGGCGCGCCAGACCTGCCGTGACGACGACGAGCGCGCGGCCCTCGGCGCGTACCAGGCCGCCCTGCACACGGCCGTCCGCACGAAGCAGGACCTCAGCGGGCTCGCCACCAACCCCCTGATGTGCGGCCTCATCTGCGCCCTCCACCGGGCCCGCCGGGGCTACCTCCCGCCCGGCCGCAAGGCCCTCTACGACGCGGCGCTGTCGATGCTCCTGACCCGCCGCGACACCGAACGCCACGTCTACGCCCCCGGCGACATCCAGCTCGACGAGGAGCCGCAGATCCAGCTTCTCCAGCGGCTGGCGTACTACCTGATCCGCAACGGCGAGGCCGAACTCGACCGCGACCGCGCGGAGACCATCGTCGCCGAGGCCCTGCCGTCCGTCCCGGCCGCGCAGGCCCTGGGCGACGCCCCGCGCATCCTGAACCACCTGCTGCTGCGCAGCGGGCTGCTGCGGGAGCCGTCGGTGGGCACCGTGGAGTTCGTCCACCGCACCTTCCAGGACTACCTGGGCGCGAAGGCGGCGGTGGAGGCGTGGGACGTCGGCCTGCTCGTGAACAACGCCCACGACTCGCAGTGGGAAGACGTCATCCGCATGGCCGTCGCGCACGGGCGCCCGCGCGAACGGGCCGAGCTGCTGGGCAAGCTGCTCGACCTGGCCCGCAGCAAGAACTCTCAGTCCTCACTGCGGCTGTTCCTCCTGGCCATGGCCTGCCTCGACCACGCGCCGGACCTGGAGCCGGAGATACGGGAACAGGTCACCCGGCACGCCATGGGGTTCATCCCGCCCCTGGACGTCCAGCGCGCCCGGGAACTCGCCACGGTGGGCCCCCTCGTCCTGGAACTCCTCCCGCCTCCGCAAGGCCTGACCGACCAGCAAGCGGAGTACTGCGTCGTGACGGCCTCACGCATCCCCGTGGACGCGGCCATCCCCTACCTGGCCCGATTCGCCGACCACCCCGCGACCGCCGTACGCGCACAGCTGGCGTCCAGCTGGGGGCGGTTCGACACCGAGCGCTACTTCACCGAGGTCATCCTCCGCCTTGGCCGGGAGGGCCTGTACTTCGTGGCCGAGTCCCTGGAGCACCTGCGCCTGCTCCAGGACACCGGGCCCCGCCCGCATCTGATCCTGCGCGGCCACGTCGGCGAGGACGACCTCAGGGACCGCCTCCGCGGCGAGGAGGTCACCCGGCTGCGGCTGGAGGGAAACGAGGCGGTCGCCGACCTCGGCGCCCTCAGCCACCTCACCCACCTCGAAACGCTGTATCTGAACGGATGCCCCGAAGCCCACGACCTGACCCCGCTCTCCGGACTCCCCCTCCGCACCCTGGTCTACGTCCCGCCCGGCGGCGAACCGTTCCCCCGAGGCCTGGCCACGCTGCGCACACTCGACCAACTGAAGATCAGCTTCGGCGAGCACCCGCCCACGCGGTTCGGCTTCCCCCCGGAGATCACCTGGCTCGACCTCTTCGTCAGGGGAAACACCATCGACACCACCTGGCTCGCCACCACCTGCCCCCGCCTCCGCCACCTGAACGTGGCGTTCGCCGCGACACCCGGTCACCCCGTCGACCTGGCCCCGCTCTCCACACTCCCCGACCTGGAGACGGTCACCGTCGTCGACGCCCCGGTAACCAACCCGGACGCGCTCCCGGGCGTCACCGTGAACGAGGGCCGGCCGCTCGACGACGGGGAAACCGGATGAGAGCCGAAGGGCGCACCCACTACCGTCCCGGCCATGACCGACGACGACTGGCTACGCCACAACCGGGCGAACTGGGACGACCGGGTCCGGGTCCATGCCGGCAGCGACTTCTACGATCTGCCGGGGTTCCGCACCGGCGCCTGCACGCTGCGCCGCTTCGAGCTGGACGAGGTCGGGGACGTCGCGGGTAAGCGGCTCGTGCATCTGCCGTGCCACATGGGACAGGACACGCTGTCCTGGGCCCTCCGTGGGGCTGGGCACGTCACCGGGCTGGACTTCTCCGAGGAGGCCATCCGTACCGCGCGCGGGCTGGCCCGGGACGTCGGGCTCGGCGAGGACCGGGCGCGGTTCGTCGCGGCGGACGTCTACGACGCGGCCGCGGCGCTCGGCGGCGAACGGTTCGACGTCGTGTACACCGGGCCCGGTGCGCTGTGCTGGCTGCCCGACGTCCCGCGCTGGGCGCGCGTCGTGGCCGGGCTGCTGAACGACGGCGGGGTGCTGTACCTGGCGGAGTTCCACCCGTTCACCGAGGTGCTGGGGGACGACGGGAAGAGCGTCGAGGTGGACTACTTCGACGACCGGGGCGCGACGTGGGACGAGCCGCACACGTACACCGACGGGCCGCCGCTCACCCGCACCGTCTCCGTGCAGTGGCAGCACCCCCTGGGCGACGTGGTGACCGCCCTCGCCCAAGCGGGGCTGCGGATCGAGTTTCTGCACGAGCACGACACCACGCTTTTCGCGCGCTATCCGGCACTGGAGCGGACCGGCCCCGCCGAGAACCCCACCTTCCGCTTCCCCGCAGGGCATCCCCGGGTGCCGCTGATGTACTCGATCCGGGCGACGAAGTGGTGAGCCTGCGGGTGCTCACGGCGGAGGACTGGGTGCTGTGGCGGGAGGTGCGGCTCGCCGCGTTGGGGGAGGCGCCGTATGCGTTCAAGGCCACGCTCGCGGACTGGCATCGCGGTGGTGAGGAGCGGTGGCGGGCCCGGTTGGAGATGCCGGGGGCGTTTCACGTCGTCGGCGTCGAGGACGGCCGCGCCGTCGGAGTGGCAGGCGGGGTGCCCGGGGAGGGCGGGGTGCGGGAGCTGCGGTCCGTGTGGGTTGGCCCTGATGCGCGCGGTAGCGGGCTGGGGGACCGGCTGATCGGGGCGGTCGAGGGCTGGGCGCGGGCGTCGGGGGGTGAGACGCTCACGCTCGCCGTGCTCCCGGGCAACGCGGCCGCCCTCGCCCTCTACCGGCGTCATGGGTTTGTGGACCTGCGGTTCGACGGCGTGACCGGGGAGCGGGTGATGGTCAAGGCGCTTCGTCCGGCTGGGGGCGGACGGTGAGGATCTGTTGGGCGTGGCCCACGGGGCCGTTCAGGTCGTGGAGGACGGTGCTGGTGATGCCCTGGCCGGTGGGGCCGAAGGTGACCGTGGTGTCCAGGCCGGTCCAGCGGCCTTCGGGCTGCCGGTGGAGGTGGAGGGTCAGGTCGACGTTGGGGAACATCCAGGCGGTGGGCGACTGGCGGACGGCGATGCCGTTGGCGGTGTCCACGAGGGCGACGTAGGACGCCAGCGGGCTCGCCTCCTCTCCGGCGACCAGGCCCACCCCGGTGGAAACCCAGACGGTCGCGCGGCCCGGCCGCGGCGGGGTGACCGGCCGGGAGTCCAGGGAGGCGATGAACCCGCCGGGCCAGAGGCTGGACATGGCCCAGGGCGCGAGCGCGTCGGGCGGGGTGAGGGGCTCGGCGCCGCCGCCCGCGACGGCGCCGGTGTCGAGGGTGGTCAGGAGCCAGGCGCGGGCCCGGACCACCGGACGACCGGCTATGCGCACGGTGGCTTCGATCAGTTCGATGGTGCGGCCGGGCCGGAGGGTCTCGACCTGGATCTCGCACTCGTCGAGGGCGAGGCGCCCGAGGATGTCGAAGCTGACGCGGCTCAGGACCATGCCGCTTCCCGGACCGTCCGGGCGCGCGGCCAGATGGCGGTCGATGGCGTGGACGATCAGGCCGCCGAGCGGGCTGAAGTGCTGTTCGTCGGTGGCCCACGCGCCGCTCACATGGTGGGTGGGCCGGTAGCGGTGCTCGGCGGTGCGCTCGAAGTAGCTGTCCAACGGGGTCCTCCTCGACAGGGGTTGACGAGTCCTACCGTAGAGGTGAGGGAGGATCTTCCCCATGGATGACGTAGACCGCAAAATTCTTGCCGAGCTACAGAAGGACGGGCGCCTCACCGTCACCGAACTGGCCGAGCGCGTCCGTCTCAGCCTCTCGCCCTGTCACCGGCGGCTGCGCGCCCTGGAGCGCTCCGGCGCGATCAGCGGCTACCGCGCGCACCTCGACGCCCACGCCCTCGGGCTCACCTTCGACGCCCTGGTCTTCATCACGATGCACGACGCGACCCGCGACACCGTCGCCGCCTTCGAGGAGGCCGTCGCCGCGATCCCCCACGTCCTCCAGGCGCAGCGGCTCTTCGGCGACCCGGACTATCTGCTGCGCGTCGTCACCCGCGATCTGCCGGCCTTTCAGGAGCTGTACGACGACCGCCTCGCCACGCTCCCCGGCGTGCAGCGCCTCAGCTCCACCCTGGTCATGAAGGACGTCGTGGTGGACCGGCCGCTGCCCCTGTGAGCCGGGGCCGGGGCCGCCGGGACCCGGGCCGCTGGGTCCCGGGCGGCTGGTGCGCACAGGAGCGCACCTTCGTGGAGGCGATGACGGTGTCCAGGCGGTCGCGGGCGTCGGCCAGCTCGCCCAGCTGACGGTCGATACGGTCGCGCTCGTCGAGCAGCAGTTGCAGCATCGCCGGGGTCGCCTCACCGGTGTCGACGCACGGCAACAGCCGCACGATGGTCCGGCTCGGCAGTCCCGCCGCGTACATCTGCTGGATCAGATGGACGCGGTCGACCGCGCTCTCCGGGTAGTGCCGCTGGCCGCTGGCGCTGCGCGCCGGGGTGAGCAGGCCCTGCTCCTCGTAGTAGCGCAGCGCCCGTACGCTCACCCCTGCCCTGGCGGCCACTTCACCGATGCGCACCCGTGCCTCCCAGCGATATTTGCCTCTGACGTCAACGTCAGGTTTTAGCTTAGCTCCCGCGCAACATCATCCTGTTTCGAGGAGCATTCACGTGTCTGCCAGCAGCGCCGCCGCCGACCGCGCGGCCCAGATTCTGTCCCGCCCGTTCACCCTGGGCGGGCTCACCGTGCCGAACCGCGTCGCCATGGCGCCGATGACGCGCCAGTTCTCGCCGGGCGGCGTCCCCGGTGACGACGTGGCGCGGTACTACGCGCGCCGGGCGGCCGGCGGGGTCGGGCTGATCGTCACCGAGGGTACGTACGTCGGTCACGACGCGGCCGGGGACAGCGACCGGGTGCCGCGCTTCCACGGGGAGGACGCGCTGACGGGCTGGAAGAACGTGGTGGAAGAGGTGCACCGCGCGGGCGGCCGCATCATGCCGCAGCTCTGGCACGTCGGGGTGACGCGCGCCGAGGGCTCGGGCCCGTTCCCCGAGGCCCCGACGGTCGGCCCGTCGGGCATCGGGCTGGACGGCGACCCGGCGGGCCGGGCCATGACCCAGGACGACCTGGACGCGGTGATCGCCGCCTTCGCCGACGCCGCGGCGGCCGCCGAGCGCACCGGCTTCGACGGCATCGAACTGCACGGCGCCCACGGCTATCTGATCGACGAGTTCCTGTGGGAGCGCACCAACCGCCGCACCGACGGCTACGGCGGCGACCCGGTGGCCCGTACCCGGTTCGCCGCCGAGATCGTGGCCGCCTGCCGGAAGGCCGTCTCCCCCGGCTTCCCGATCGTCTTCCGCACCTCGCAGTGGAAGGCGAACAACTACGACGCGCGGCTCGCCGCCACCCCGCAGGAGCTGGAGGCGGTCCTCGCCCCGCTCGCGGACGCCGGGGTGGACGCCTTCCACTCCTCCACCCGCCGGTACTGGGTGCCGGAGTTCGAGGACTCCGACCTGAACCTCGCGGGCTGGACCAAGAAGCTCACCGGCAAGGCCACCATCAGCGTCGGCTCCGTCGGCCTGGACAAGCAGTTCGACCCCTCGTCGTTCCAGGGCGGGACCCGGATCGGGGTCGCGGGCATCGAGAAGCTGCTGGACCGGCTGGAGCGGGACGAGTTCGACCTCATCGCGATCGGCCGCGCCCTGATCGCCGACCCGGAGTGGGTCCGGAAGGTCCTCTCCGGGGACACCGAGGCGCTGATCCCCTTCAACGCCGACCAGCTCCAGAACCTGCACTGAGCCCCGGCCGGTGACCCGGGGAGTGCCCCGGGTCACCGGTTCGGCCGTATCGCAATGGCCCGCTTTCCACCTCGCTGCGACGATTGACCCGATTGGCGCCACCTTGACGGCGTCCCGGATCAGGCAGGGAGAGCGGGTCATGGCGAAGCGGCTGCATGTGGGCAATCTCAGTTACCAGACCACGAAGGACGACCTGGAGAAGGTGTTCGGGCAGTTCGGCGAGGTGATGGACGCGACCGTCATCACCGACCGGGACACCGGGCGCTCACGCGGGTTCGGATTCGTGGAAATGGCGGACATGGAGGCCGAGAAGGCCATGGCCCAGCTGGATGGCCAGGAGATGAACGGACGGTCCGTCACCGTCACAGAAGCGCGGGCGGTTTCACGCGGCGGGCGGTGAACGGGGCGAGCCGACGGCGGCGGACGGCACGGCGGCGAGCGCCGCGTGAGCGTGCCGTTCGCCACGTATCGCCGCTAGGACTTGCGGGCGGAGCAGTGTGGCGTGGTGGTATTGGTCGATGCGATCCCCCACACGCATATCTTCACCTCGTCCCCAAAACCCTCACAGCGGCTCGGACCCCGGCGAGTCGCACGGCTCGCAAGGCCCGCACGGCGGCTCGCACAGCGGCTCGCGCCCCGAGGCGCACGACGACGCGCACCGCGCGGCGCCGGGCACCCCGTACAACAACCCGTACGAGGAACTCGGCCAGCTGGCCGATCCGTACGACCCGGACGACCCGCTCGGCCTCGGGCTGAAGCCGGATGACGACGACACCGCCGACCTCGGCGGCGCCGGCGGCACCGGCAAGGACGGCCCGGGCGGGAACGACGGCGAGCCGTGGTCGCCGCCCGACCACGGCCGCTCCCGGCGCGGCCGGCGGCGCGGGCGCGGGCGCTTCAAAGCGGTGCCGCTCACCGCGAAGCTGATCATCGGCGTGCTGGTGCTCGCGGTGATCGCGGTGCTGGCCGACCGAGTCGCCGTCATGTACGTGGAGCGCAAGGCCGAGGCCACGCTGCAGAAGAAGCTCAAGCTGGCCACGGCCCCCAACGTGACCATCCACGGCTTCCCGTTCCTCACCCAGGTGATGGACAAGAAGCTGCAGCAGGTCGACGTGGCGGTGCCCGATGTGGCGGCCGACCGCGTCTCGCTCGCCAAGGTGAACGTCAAGGCCCAGGGCATCCGGCTGAACGCCGATCTGCCCACGTCCATCAAGGGCGCCGTGGTGGACCGCATGAAGGGCGACGTCCTGCTCGCCTTCGAGGACCTGGACCGGGAACTGGGCGCCTCGCAGGTGCGGTTCCGGGCGTTCGGGCCCAACTCGGTGCGCGCGGACGGCAAGCTGCCGGTCGCCGGGCAGGATGTGTCGCTGCACGCGATGGCCCACATACAGCGCCAGGGAGACCGGGGGATCTCCACCGAGGTGACCGGCATGCGGCTGGAGATCCCCGGGATCGCCACCTACCGGCCGGGCAAGAACGCCGGGCTGCGGCTGCACCCGAAGGCGGCCAAGCAGATCAGCGACGACACCGCGAAGGCGAGGGCGCTGCTGGCGGTGCCGTCGGTGGCGCAGCGACTGGGGATCGCTCCCGAACCGGCCGGGCGGGCGCGCCAGGACGACCGGCAGCTGGACAAGATCACCAAGTCGCCGAAGTTCGTGCCGTCGCTGACGAAGGTCAACCTCGTCGACGTGACGAACGAGCACCCCGAGCTGATCAAGAAGCTCGGCATCGACCCGACGGTGGCCGCCGCGCTGACCAAGTACAAGCTGCCGGAGCTGTCGGAGAAGCTGTCGCTCTCCTTCCAGCTCCCGGAGAAGGCCAAGGGCATCAAGATCCAGAACATCGGGGTGAAGCCGGACGGGATCGTGGCCGACCTGACCGGCAGCCAGATGGGCTTCGGAAAGCGGCCATAAAGCGCCGTACGCTGGGGACATGAGAATTCTCAAATAGCGTTTCAGCTCTTCGGGGATCAGTACGGGCATCAGAAGGGGCCGGTGGCAGCACGCCACCGGCCCCTTCCGCATGCCCGTACGCGTGTATGCCCGTACGCGCGAGGGACGCGCGCGGGCACACGGCGGTTCCAGGGATCTCCTGAGAAATCCGTCAGACGGCTCTGGGCAAACGCACAGCGGAGTCCGAACTCCCTCACGGATAGCCCTCCTAATGTTTTCCGTGTCGAAGCCGAACGGCCCAGACAAAAGAAAAAGAATCGCTGGAATCGCGAGAGGAAAACATCATGAGCTTCAAGAAGATCGCCCCGGTCAAGCCCGCCCGCAAGCCCGCGCCGGGCAAGAAGAAGCACCCGAAGCCGGCCCCGAAGCCCCCGAAGAAGCAGCACCGTCGCCCCATCGGTGGCTGACCCACCACCCCCTGAAAGGCGGGCCCGCGGCAACTGCGCCGCGGGCCCGCCTCGGCCGTTTCCGGACCCGGGAGACCCCACGTGACCTCAACCCCGCCCCAGCCCCCGCCGCCGCCCTCTTATGACGACCAGGCCACCATGCAGCTGCGCATGGTCGTGGCCGATCCCGTCACCGGCGGCGGCCGGCACCGGCGCCCCGGGCGGCCCCGCCCGTACGGCCGCCATCAGCGGGCGGTGCAGCCGCTGCCCGAGGAGTACGTGTACGTCCCCGCCGCCGAGGACGGCCACGAGGCGGAGCCGACCGCTCCGCAGCTTCCGGCGCGGCTGGCGTTCCGCCGGTTCTGGCCGCTCACCAAGGGCGACCGCCGCTGGATCGTGCTGATCTGCGCCTGTGTGGTCGCCGCGGCGCTCGCCGAGACCGCCGCGATCCTGCTCTTCTCCGACCTCACCGACAACGCCCTGCGGCAGGGGTCGCTCAGCGCGTTCTGGAGCCCCGCCGCGCAGTGGCTCGCGGTCGCCGTCCTCGGCGCGGGCGTCGGCTACGCCGGTAACTCGCTCGCCGTCTGGACCGCCGAACGCTTCGTGATGCGGCTGCGGGCCCGGGTCTTCGGGCACGTCCAGGACCTGCCGCCGCACTTCTTCTCCCGCCACCGCCAGGGCGATCTGCTGGAGCGGCTCACCGGGGACATCGACGCCATCGAGCAGATGGTGGTGTCCGGGGTGGTGGGCACCGTATCGGCCATCTTCAGCACCGTCTTCTTCTCGGTCGCCGCCTTCACCCTGCGCTGGGACCTGGCGCTGGCCACCTTCGTCCTCGCGCCGCTGTTCTGGCTGGCCGCCCGGCGCTTCTCCAGCCGCATCAAGACGGTCGCCCGGGAGGAGCGGGTCGCCGACGGCGCCATCACCTCCGTGGTCGAGGAGTCGCTGAGCAACGTCGTGCTGACGCAGGCGTACAACCGCAGGGCCGCCGAGGAGGACCGGCTGCGGCGGGAGGCGTGGGCGTGGATGCGGGCCTCGGTGTCCGGGGCGCGGATGAGCGAGCTGTACGAGCAGCTGGTCGAGGTCATCGAGACGCTGTGCGTGCTCGCCGTCATCGGGCTGGGCGCCTGGGAGATCTCCCAGGACCGGATGACGATCGGCCAGCTGCTCGCCTTCGCCGCCTTCCTCGGCTACCTCTACCCGCCGATCCGCAACCTCGGCCAGCTGGGCCTGACCCTCACCGCCGCGACCGCGGGCGCCGAACGACTGCTGGAGATCCTCGACGCCGAACCCGCCGTGCGCGATCCCGCGCCCGGGGCGGGCGTCGCGCCGTGGCGGGTGCACGGCACGGTGGAGTTCGACCGGGTCGCCTTCCGGTACCCGGGCGCCGAGCGCCCGACCCTGGCCGGGGTCTCGCTGACCGCGCGGCCGGGCGAGTTCGTCCTGATCACGGGGGCGAGCGGGGCGGGCAAGTCGACCGTCTCCAAGCTGCTGCTGCGCTTCTACGACCCGGGCGAGGGCTACGTACGGCTGGACGGGGTGCCGCTGCACGCCGTACCCCTCACCTTCCTGCGCGACCACGTGACGCTGCTGCCGCAGGAGACCCTGATCCTGCACGACACGATCCGCGAGAACATCGCCTGCGGACGGCCGGACGCGAGCGACCACGACGTCGTCCGGGCGGCGCGGGACGCGGCCGCGGACGAGTTCATCCGCGCCCTGCCGGACGGATACGACACCCGGATCGACCCGCACACCGCCCAGCTGTCGGGCGGTCAGCTCCAGCGGATCGCGATCGCCCGGGCGATGCTGCGCAACGCACCCGTACTGGTCCTGGACGAGCCCACCACCGGCCTCGACGCGCTGGCCGCGCGGCGCGTGGTGCGGCCGCTGCGGCGGCTGATGTCGGGCCGTACGACGATCATGATCACCCACGACCTCAACCTGGCCCCGGACGCCGACCGCATCCTCGTCCTCGACCACGGCCGCCTCGTGGAGACCGGCACCCACCGCGAACTGCTCGCCCTGAACGGCGCCTACGCCCGCCTCCACGGCTCCCAGAACAGCCCCCTGACGGACACCGGTTCGCACCCCACGGTGCAGCTCGGCCCGTCGGTCTGAGGTGCGGAGGGCTTTCTCCCACCCGGCCCCCGCGCCCAGAGCCCGGCGCGGGGGCCGGGGCGTCAGTCCGCGCGGAGCACGTAGCCCACGCCGCGGACCGTGTGGACCACGCGCGGTTCACCGGCCGCCTCCGTTTTGCGGCGGAGGTACATCACGTACACGTCCAGCGTGTTGGACGACGGCTCGAAGTCGAAGCCCCAGATGTCGCGGAGGATCGCGGCGCGGCTGAGGACCTGGCGGGGGCGGGACAGGAAGAGCTTCAGCAGGGCGAACTCGGTCTTGGTGAGGTCGAGTCGGCGGCCGGAGCGGGTGACCTGGCGGGTGAGGGTGTCCAGGGTCATGTCGTCGAAGGCGAGCCGGGCGTCCGGCGCCGGGGGCGGGGTACGGACGGGCGGCTCGCCCAACGGCACGGCCGCCCGGCCCCGGCGCAGCAGCGCGCGCACCCGGGCCAGCAGTTCTTCGCACGCGTAGGGCTTGGTGAGGTAGTCGTCGGCGCCGTTGTCGAGGCCGACGATGCGGTCGCCCACGGAGTCCCGCCCGGTGACCATCATGATCGGAAGGGTGCGTCCGGAGGCCCGGACGCGGCGGACCACCGCCAGCCCGTCCAGGCCGGGCAGCGCCACGTCGAGCAGCACCAGGTCGGGCGGCTCCTCGTCGACGCGGCGCAGCGCAGCGAGGCCGTCCCCCGCCGTCTCGACCTCGTAGCCCTCGCGCCGCAGGGCTCTGCCGATGGCTTCGCGTACCGAGGGCTCGTCGTCCACGACCAAGATCCGGGAAGTCTCGTGCATGGGGCCCAACCTGGTGCCCGAGGCTGTGGGTCCGCTGGGTCCGGCGTGTACGGAGGCTGAGAACGTCGGCGGAGGGTCAGGCGTCGAGTTCGGGCGGGGCCGTGGGGGCGCCGGGGAGGCGGAGCCAGGCGACGGTGCCGCCGCCGGGCGCGGGCCGCAGCCCCACCTGGCCGCCGGACTGCTGGACGGTACGGGCGACGATGGACAGCCCGAGCCCGGAGCCGGGCAGGGCGCGGGCGGACGGGGAGCGCCAGAACCGCTCGAAGACGTGCGGGAGTTCATCGGCGGGAATGCCGGGGCCATGGTCCCGCACCGTCAACTCCCCCTTTCTGAGCGCGACATCGATGACACCACCCGAAGGGCTGAATTTCACGGCGTTGTCGAGCAGGTTGACCAGCGCCCGTTCCAGGGCCGCCGCCTCGCCGCGTACGTACCAGGGCTCGATCGAGGCGTCGAGGGTGAGCCTGGTGCCGCGCAGCCGGGCCCGCCGCAGGGCGGTGTCCGCGATCTCGTGCAGCGCGACCACCTGGAGCGGCCCGCTGCCGGGCAGCGCGTCCGGCCGGGACAGCTCCTGGAGGTCGCCGATGAGCG
Organism: Streptomyces sp. NPDC005962; assembly: GCF_040629205.1. Lineage (NCBI taxonomy): Bacteria > Bacillati > Actinomycetota > Actinomycetes > Kitasatosporales > Streptomycetaceae > Streptomyces > Streptomyces sp. NPDC005962. The sequence goes on from NZ_JBEXVE010000040.1 coordinate 40,545, forward strand.
CCGCCAGCTCGGTCATCTGCGCCTTGACGCTGCTCATGAGCGCCTTGCGGTCGTCCGGAGGCAGGGCGCGGCCGGTCTCGTCGCTGCGGGCGAGCAGTTCGACGTTCGTACGGAGCGAGGTGAGCGGGGTGCGCAGCTCGTGCCCCGCGTCGGCGATCAGCTGCTGCTGGCGGTCGCGGGAGGAGGCGAGGGCGGCGGTCATGGCGTTGAACGACCGGGACAGCCGGGCGATCTCGTCGTCGCCCTCGGCGGGGATGCGGACGGCCAGGTCCTCGGTGCGGGCCACATGCTCGACGGCGTGGGTCAGCCGGTCCACCGGCTTCAGCCCGGTCCGGGCGATCCACAGCCCGGCCGCCCCGGCGCCGACGACGCCGATGCCCGCGACGAGGGCGAGGACGAGCGCGAGCGTGTTCAGCGGGTCCTGGACCTCGCTGAGCGGGCGGGCCATGGACACGGCGATACCGCGCGGCAGCGGGCTGTCCGGGCCGCCGGACGGCCGGTAGGTGAAGACCCGCATGTCCCGGCCGTCCTCGGCGGTCACGTCGTGCAGCGCGGTCGGCCGCGTCCCGGTGGCGACCTCCACGTCGTCGGCGCTCACCGGCAGCTTCGTCGCCCCGGGCTGGGGGCAGCGGCTGCCGTCGGGCAGCACGATCTGCACGGAGTACGAGCCCAGCGCCCGCGGGGTGTGGCCGTCGTCGTCGCCGGGGTTCTGGCACGCGTCCAGGATGCTCACCACATTGCGCTCGTCGACCTTGACGTTGCGCAGCGACGAGTCGAGCTGTGCGCTGAGCTGTTCGCGCACGATCAGCCAGCACGCGAACGCCGACGCCGCGACCGCGACCGCCACCGCCACCGCGGTCAGCAGGGCCAGCCGCGAGCGCAGCGGGAGTCCGCGGAACCTCACGACGGCTCGCCCTCGGCGGGCCGCAGGACGTAGCCCACGCCGCGCACCGTGTGGACCAGCCGCGGCTCCCCGGCCGCCTCGGTCTTGCGGCGCAGATACATCACGTACACGTCCAGCGAGTTGGACGACGGCTCGAAGTCGAAGCCCCATACGGCCTTCAGGATCTGTTCGCGGGTGAGGACCTGGCGCGGATGCGCGAGGAACATCTCCAGCAGGGTGAATTCGGTCCGGGTCAGCTCGACGCGCCGCCCGGCCCGGGTGACGTCGCGGGTCACCAGGTCCATCCGCAGGTCGCCGAAGGACATCGTGTCGTCGTCGGCGACCGGCGCGCCCGCCGCGGCCGCGTACGAACTGCGGCGCAGCAGGGCACGGATACGGGCCAGCAGTTCGTCCAGCTCGAACGGTTTGACGAGGTAGTCGTCCGCGCCCGCGTCCAGGCCGGTGACCCGGTCGCCGACCGTGTCGCGTGCGGTGAGCATCAGGACGGGCACGGTCACGCCGGTGGCACGCAGCCGCCGGGCGGCGGTGAGCCCGTCCATACGGGGCATCAGCACGTCGAGCACGATCAGCTCGGGGTCATAGGTACCGGCCTTCTCCAGGGCGTCCACTCCGTCGACGGCGGTCTCGGTCGCGTAGCCCTCGAAGGCGAGGCTGCGCTGCAGCGCCTCGCGGACGGCCGGCTCGTCGTCGACGATCAGGATGCGGGCGGGCTGATCACCGTGGTCGGCGGGGCTCATGGATCGGTTTCCTTAAACGGTGGGCGGGGCGGGGACGGGCGATGTGCTGCCAGCCTCGCACGCCGGCCCGCGGCGGGCGGGTCAGCTGTTGCTGTTGCTGCCGCTGTCGCTGCCGCCGTCGCGCAGGGCGGCCAGGTCGGACTTGACGGTGTTGACGGGGATGGAGAAGCCGAGGCCCACGCTGCCCGCGCTGCTGCCGCTCGACTGGGAAGCCGAGGCGTACATCGCGGAGTTGATCCCGATGATCTGGCCCCTCATGTTGATCAGCGCACCGCCGGAGTTGCCGGGGTTGAGCGAGGCATCGGTCTGGATGGCCTTGTACGTGGTCGTCGAGTCGCCGACGTCGCCGTTGTACCGGCCGCCGCCGAACTCGAAGGGCCACTGGCCGCCGCCCTGCCCGCCCTGACCGCCCTGGCCCTGGTCCTGTCCCTGGCCCTGGCTCTCGTCCGTGGAGACGGTGACGTCGCGGTTGAGCGCGGAGACGATGCCGCTGGTGACGGTGCCGGTCAGCCCTTCGGGCGAGCCGATCGCCACGACCTGGTCGCCGACCTTGACCTGACCGGAGTCGCCCAGGGACGCGGCCTTGAGGCCGCTCGCGCCCGCGACCTTGATCAGGGCCAGGTCCTTCTTGCTGTCGGTGCCGGTGACCGACGCGCGCTTCGTGCTGCCGTCGCTGAACGTCACCTTGATCGAATCGGCGCCGGAGACGACGTGGTTGTTGGTGATGATCTCGCCGCCACTGGTGATGACCACGCCGGAGCCGGTGGACTGGCCGTCGGCGGACGTCGCGCTGATCTCCACGATGCTGGGGCTCACGGCCGCCGCCACGGCGGAGACGCCGCTGCCGGCGCTGCTGGAGTTGGCGTTGACGACGGGGGCCGAGACGGTCGTGTCCCCCTTGTCCGCGGCCTGCCCGACCAGGGTCGCCGTACCGCCGCCCACCAGCGCCGAGACGACCGCCACGGCGACGATCAGCCCGGCCGAGCGGGTGACCCGCCGCTTGCGGCGGTCGCCACCGGTGTGCGGTATCGCCGTGGTGTCCCCGGAGGGGGTCGTCATCGGCGTCCGCGGCTCACGGGTGGGCGGCGGCGGGTAGGCCGCCGCGCCGCCGTACGCGTAGGGATAGGACTCGTGGTCGCCGCTACGGCGTGGGCTGTCGGTCATGTCTATGACTGTGCGGCGCGAGTATGAGAGCCAGCTGAGGGCCTGCTGAGAACCAGGGCAGAAGTCGGTATGCCCGACATAAGGGCGCTACGTGAAGGCGCTATGCGAAGGCCGCCGCGCAATGCCGCTACGCGCAGCCGCAGGAGCGCCGTACCACCAGCGCGGACGGGAACTGCCGCATCCGCTCCCGGCGCGAGGCCGCGAGCCGCGGCCCGTCCTCCAGCACCAGGTCGACCGCGGCGCGGGCCATCGCGGGGCGGTCGGAGCCGACCGTGGTCAGCGGCGGGTCGGTCAGACCCGCCTCCTTGACGTCGTCGAAGCCCGCGACGGCCAGCTCGCCGGGGACCTCGATGCGCAGCTCGCGCGCCGCGCGCAGCACTCCGAACGCCTGGTCGTCGGTGGCGCAGAAGATGGCCGGGGGCCGGTCAGGACCGGCCAGCAGGCCGAGGGCGACCTGATAGGCGTCGTACCGGTTGTACGGGGCCTGGAACAGCCGCCCCTCCGTGGACCGCCCGGCCTCCCGCATCGCCCGGCGCCACCCCTCGACGTGGTCGGTCACCGGGTCGCCGACGGTCGGGGTTATCTCGGTGCCGCCGAGGCAGGCCACATAGGGGTGGCCGTGCTCCAGCAGATGGCGCACCGCGAGCTGGGCGCCGCCGACGTCGTCCAGCACCACGGCCACGTCGTCGATCGCCTCGGGCCGCTCGTGCAGCAGCACCACCCGGGCTTCCCAGGCCTCGATCTCGGCGGCGGCGTTCTCGCTGGGGCCCTGGCTGATGAGGATCAGCCCGGACACCCGCATCCCCAGGAATGCGCGCAGATAGTGCACCTCGCGCTCGTCCAGGTAGTCGGAGTTGCCGACCAGCACCATCTTGCCGCGCTCGGCGGCGGCCTGTTCGACCGCGTGCGCCATCTCGGCGAAGAACGGCTGGCGGGCGTCCGGAACGATCAGCCCTATGAGGTCGGTACGCCTGCTCGCCATCGCCTGGGCGACCCGGTCGGGCCGGTAGCCCAGCTCCTTGATCGCGGCGAGTACCCGCTCGCGCGTGGCCGGGGCGACCGGCCTGGGTCCGTTATTGATGACGTAACTGACGACCGCGGTCGAGGTTCCCGCCAGCCTTGCCACATCATCACGCGTCACCTTGGCCACGCGCGAAGTCTACGCGGGTCCAGCTAGGTAATGACCGGCCGTGCGGGCGCCGCTTCACCGGCGGACCGCGCGCCTCCGCCGGAGGGGCCGGAGCCCGCCGGGCCGGGCCGGACGTCCCGGGCCGCGTTCCTGGCCCGGGCCTCCTCGGCGGCCCGCTCGGCCCGCTCGACCTTCTCCGGTGTGACGAAGCGGTAGCCCACGTTACGGACGGTCCCGATCAGCGACTCGTGCTCCGGGCCCAGCTTGGCCCGCAGCCGCCGCACGTGGACGTCGACCGTGCGCGTGCCGCCGAAGTAGTCGTAGCCCCAGACCTCCTGCAGCAGCTGCGCCCGGGTGAAGACCCGGCCAGGGTGCTGGGCGAGGTACTTCAGCAGCTCGAACTCCTTGAAGGTGAGGTCGAGCACCCGCCCCTTGAGCTTGGCGCTGTAGGTGGCCTCGTCCACCGACAGGTCGCCGTTGCGGATCTCCATCGGGCTGTCGTCCGTGGTGATCTGCTGGCGGCCCATGGCCAGCCGAAGCCGGGCCTCGACCTCGGCCGGGCCCGCGGTGTCCAGCAGGACATCGTCGATGCCCCAGTCGGCGGTGACGGCGGCGAGCCCGCCCTCGGTCACCACCAGGACCAGCGGACAGCCGGGGCCGGTCGACCGCAGCAGCTGGCACAGGCTGCGCACCTGCGGCAGATCGCGGCGGCCGTCGATCAGGATGACGTCGGCACCGGGGGTGTCCACCAGGGCCGGGCCCTCCGCGGGGGCGACCCGCACGCTGTGCAGCAGCAGGCCGAGGGCGGGGAGCACCTCCGTCGAGGGCTGGAGTGCGTTGGTCAGCAGCAGGAGGGAACTCATCGTCCACCACCCGCCCCGGCCGTGATCTCGATATCGTGCACGCTTCGCTCGCCCATTGCCTCGGTTTCCTCCTCGGTCCCTTGCGAGAGGGGTACCGCCCGGGCTGTTCGGCCCGGGGGAGTCTGCGGCTACTGCTTCGTACGGTCTGCTCGCACCCCGGGGGCATACGCGCACAGCCACGCTCAAACGCGCGCGGTGCCCCTGAAAGCACAAAAGGACCCGGAGGCGACGTTGCCCAGGTCCTTCACCCAGCAGAATAACCCACATGACACCCGGTGGAGAGGCTGAATCTGCTCGTAGTTTCCTTCCCCCGGCTGCCGCGGGCACTCGGAGAGCCACGCTGCTCGCCGAGGACGGGGTCCCGATCGACGCCCGTTACGAGCCTTCCCGGGCAGCCGGGGGGCTATCCGCGGATGCCCCTGTGATCGTGGTCGCGCACGGGTTCACCGGCGCCCTGGAGCGGCCCGCGCTGCGCCGGGTGGCGTCGGCCTTCACACAGCGTACGGCCGTGATCACGTTCTCGTTCCGGGGTCACGGGCGGTCCGGCGGGCGGTCCACCGTCGGCGACCGGGAGGTCCTCGACCTGGCGGCCGCGGCGCGCTGGGCCCGGGCCCTCGGCCACCGGCGGGTGATCACGGTCGGCTTCTCGATGGGCGGCTCGGTGGTGCTGCGCCACGCGGCGCTGTACGGCCGGCACAGGCCGGATCAGCCGGACCAAATTGAGGGGCGCGAGGGGCGCGAACGGCGCACAGGGGCGCACGCGGCGGGAGCGGACGCGGTGGTCGCGGTGAGCGCGCCCGCCCGTTGGCACTACCGGGGGACGGCCCCGATGCGCCGCGTCCACTGGGCGATCACCCGGCCGACCGGCCGGCTGGTCTCCCGCTACGGGCTGCGGACCCGGATCGACGCCCGCGGCTGGAACCAGGAGCCACTGCCTCCGGTGGCGGCGGTCCCCCTGATCGCGCCGACGCCGCTGCTGATCGTGCACGGCGACCGGGACCCGTACTTCCCGCTGGACCATCCGCGGATGCTGATGGCGGCGGCGGACCGGGCGGCCACGGACCTGTGGATCGAGCCGGGCTTCGGCCACGCGGAGACGGCGGCCCCGGCGGAGCTGCTGGACCGGGTCGCGGGATGGGCCCTCGCCCACACCTGACCCGGTCCGCCCCCGACCCGGCTCGTCAGCGCTACTCCGGCTCGGCCACCGGCTCCGCGAACTGGGCCGCGTACAGCCGGGCGTACGCTCCCCCGGCCGCGACCAGGGAGTCGTGGCTGCCCTGCTCCACGATGCGGCCCGACTCCATCACCAGGATCACGTCCGCGTCGCGGATCGTGGAGAGCCGGTGGGCGATCACGAAGCTGGTGCGGCCGGTGCGCAGCGAGGCCATCGCGTGCTGGATGAGGACCTCGGTGCGGGTGTCGACGGAGCTGGTCGCCTCGTCCAGGACCAGGATGGACGGCCCCGAGAGGAAGGCGCGGGCGATGGTGATCAGCTGCTTCTCGCCGACGCTGACGCCGGTGCCCTCCTCGTCGATCACCGTGTCGTAGCCGTCCGGCAGGGTGCGCACGAAGCGGTCCACATGGGTGGCCTTCGCCGCCTCCACGATCGCCTCCTGGGAGGCGCCCTCCGAGCCGTAGGCGATGTTCTCCGCGATCGTGCCGCCGAACAGCCAGGTGTCCTGGAGGACCATGCCGATGTGGGCGCGCAGCTCTTCGCGCGGCATGGTGGCGATGTCGACGCCGTCGAGCGTGATGCGTCCGCCCCTGACCTCGTAGAACCGCATCAGCAGATTGACCAGGGTGGTCTTCCCCGCGCCGGTCGGGCCGACGATGGCCACGGTCTGGCCGGGGCTCACCGACAGCGAGAGCTCGTCGATGAGGGGCGTGTCGGGCTGGTAGCGGAACGAGACGTCCTCGAACTCGACCTGGCCGAGCACGGTCCGCGGCCCCACCGGGCCCTCCGGGTCCGGGCTCTGCTCCTCCGCGTCCAGCAGCTCGAAGACCCGCTCGGCGGAGGCGACGCCCGACTGGACCATGTTGGCCATGGACGCCACCTGGGTGAGCGGCTGGCTGAACTGCCGGGAGTACTGGACGAACGCCTGGACGTCGCCGATCGACAGCGCCCCGCTCGCCACCCGCAGCCCGCCGACCACGGCGACCAGTACGTAGTTGAGGTTCCCGATGAACGTCATCGCGGGCTGGATGAGCCCGGAGATGAACTGGGCGCGGAAGCCCGCCTCGTACAGCTTCTCGTTCTGCGCCCGGAAGACCTCGGCGGACTCCCGCTCCCGCCCGAAGACCTTCACCAGCGCATGGCCGGTGTACATCTCCTCGATATGGGCGTTGAGCCTGCCCGTGGTCTTCCACTGCTGGACGAACTGGGGCTGGGCGCGCTTGCCGACGCGCGTCGCGACCAGCACCGACACCGGGACGGTGACCAGCGCCACCAGCGCGAGCAGCGGCGAGATCCAGAACATCATGGCCAGCACGCCGACCAGGGTCAGCAGCGAGGCCATGATCTGGCTGAGGGTCTGCTGCAGCGTCTGCTGGATGTTGTCGATGTCGTTGGTGGTCCGCGAGAGCACCTCGCCGCGCGACTGCTTGTCGAAGTACGACAGCGGCAGCCGCGCCAGCTTGTGTTCGACGTCCTCACGCAGCCGGAAGACGGCGCGCTGGACGACGCTCGTGGCCACCCGCGCCTGGAGGAGGTTGAGGAGCGAGGCGACGAGGTACAGGCCCAGCGCCCACAGCAGCACGGAGCCGACCGCGCCGAAGTCGATGCCCTGGCCGGGTGTGACGTTCATCGACGCGACCATGTCGGCCACCGTGCCCTGGCCGCTGTCGCGCAGGTGCTGGACGGCCTCGGCCTTGGTGGCGCCCTCCGGGAGCTGCCGTCCGACGACGCCCGCGAAGATCAGGTCGGTGGCGTGGCCGAGCACCTTGGGGCCCAGCACCGTCAGCGTGATGCTGACCGTGCACAGGGCGAGCACGGCGAAGGCGATACCGCGCTCGGGGCGCAGCGCGGCCAGCAGGCGGAGGCCGGAGCCGCGGAAGTCCATGGACCGCTCGACGGGCTGGCCGCCCATGAAGCGGCCGGGACCGGCGCCGGGCGCGGGGCCCCTGCGGGGTGCCGGAGAATTCGTGGATTGGCTCATGCGGCTTCCTGCTCGGTGAGCTGGGAGAGCACGATCTCCCGGTAGGTCTGGTTGCCGTCCATCAGCTCGCCGTGGGTGCCGCTGCCGACGACGCGGCCCTCGTCGAGGACGACGATCCGGTCGGCGCCGCGGATGGTGGACACCCGCTGGGCGACGATCACGACGGTCGCGTTCCCGGTCTCGTCCGCCAGCGCCGCCCGCAGCCGGGCGTCGGTGGCGTAGTCGAGCGCCGAGAAGGAGTCGTCGAAGAGGTAGACGGACGGCCGCAGGACCAGGGCGCGGGCGATCGCCAGCCGCTGCCGCTGCCCGCCGGAGACATTGGAGCCGCCCTGCGCGATGGACGCCTGGAGACCGCCCTCCATGGCCTCGACGAAGTCCCGGGCCTGGGCGGTCTCCAGGGCCTGCCACAGCTCCTCGTCGGTGGCGTCCGGTTTTCCGTACCGCAGGTTGGAGGCGACGGTGCCGGAGAAGAGGTACGGCTTCTGCGGTACGAGGCCGATGGACCGGGTCATCACCGCGGGGTCGAGGTCGCGTACGTCCACGCCGTCGAGGTGGACACTGCCGTCGGTCGTGTCGAACAGCCGGGGCACCAGCCCGAGGAGGGTGGACTTGCCGCTGCCGGTGGAGCCGATGACGGCGGTGATCCGGCCGGGGTGGGCGGTCAGCGAGATGTCGCGCAGCACGGGCTCCTCGGCGCCCGGATAGCGGAACTCCACGCCCCGCAGCTCCAGCAGCCCGTGACCGCCGTCGGCGGTCGTCCCGGGGGTGACCGGCGCGAGCGGCGGGACGACGCTGGTCCCAGTGTCCAGCACCTCCTGGACGCGCTCGGCGCACACCTCGGCGCGCGGCACCATCATGAACATGAAGGTGGCCATCATCACCGACTGCAGAATCTGCATGAGGTAGCTGATGAAGGCGGTCAGCGCGCCGATCTGCATCTCGCCGCTGTCGATGCGGTAGCCACCGGCCCACACCACGGCGACGCTGGACACGTTCACCACCAGCATCACGGTGGGGAACATCAGCGACATCAGCCGCCCGGCCCGCAGCGAGACGTCCATCAGCGCGGCGTTGGCGCCGGTGAAACGCTTCCGCTCATGGGTGTCGCGGACGAAGGCCCGGATGACCCGGATGCCGGTGATCTGCTCGCGCAGGACCCGGTTGACGGTGTCGATGCGCTCCTGGACGTGCCGGAACAGCGGGCGCATCCGGCGGACGATGAGCGACACGGAGATGCCCAGCACCGGCACGATCAGCAGCAGCAGCCCGGAGAGCGGCACGTCCTGGTCGAGCGCCATGGCGATGCCGCCGACGCACATGATGGGCGCCGACACCATCAGCGTGAACGACATCAGGCACAGCATCTGCACCTGCTGGACGTCGTTGGTGGTGCGGGTGATCAGCGAGGGAGCCCCGAACCGGCCCATCTCGCGGGCGGAGAAGGACTGCACCCGGTCGAAGACGTCGGCCCGGATGTCCCGGCCGAGCGCCATGGCGGTGCGGGCGCCGAAGTAGACGGCGCAGATGGCGCAGACGATCTGCACCAGGGTGATGGCGATCATCAGACCGCCGGTGGTGAGGATGTAGCCGGTGTCGCCCTTGACGACTCCGTCGTCGATGATGTCGGCGTTGAGGGCGGGCAGGTAGAGGGTCGCCAGGGTCTGCACGAGCTGCAATAGCACGATCAAAGTGATCGTTCGGGTATAGGGCCGCAGATACGCCCGTATGAGTCGGACCAGCACACCGAAACCCTAAGCGAGCAGACTGTGGAACCGCCCGGATTTTCCCCGTGGCGTACCGCGTCCTCGGGGCCCTTCCGCACCCGTCATCATGGAGGGCGGCAGAAGACGGGAGAGGGACACGCGATGGCGCTGAACAAAACGCCCGCCGGAACCATCCGGTACTGGGCAGCGGCCCGGGCGGCGGCCGGCACCTCCGAGGAGCCGTACACCGCGGTGACACTGGCCGACGCGCTCGACGTCGCCCGCGAGCGGCACGCCCTGCGCCCGGAGTTCGCCCGGGTCCTGCTGAGCTGTTCGTTCCTGGTCGACGGCGCGCCCGTCGGCACCCGTGATCACAAGACGGTCCAACTGGCCGAGGGCGGCACGGTCGAGGTGCTTCCGCCGTTCGCAGGAGGGTGACCTACGACGTCATGAGCAACCAGCCGCACGATCCGCACCAGCAGTACGAGCCGTATGGGCCGTACGGGTCGTACCCGCCGCCGTACGAGGGACAGCCGTACGAAGGGCGGCCGTACGAGGGGCAGCCGTACGAAGGGCAGCCGTATGAAGGGCAGCAGCAGCCGCCCGCCGACCCGTACGGCGCGCAGCCGCCGCAGCCCCAGCAGCCCCAGGGGCAGCCCGGGTACGGCTACCCGCAGCAGCAGGCGTACCCCCAGCAACAGCAGCCCCAGCAGCCGTACCAGCAGCCCTACGCCGCTCCGTACGCCGATCCCTACGCCGCCGCGCAGCAGGGGTACCAGGGCCAGCAGCAGGAACAGCAGTACCCGGCGGGCTGGGACCAGCAGCAGCACTACGCCCAGCAACAACAGCAACAGCCGTATCAGCAGCAACACTCGTACCAGCAGGCCGCGCAGCAGGCGCAGCGGCCGCCGTACCCCGCCCCGCAGGCGGAGCAGCCCGCCCGGCCCGAAGCCGCCCGGCCCCAAGCTGCCCGGCCCGAGCCCGCCGCGGCGGAGCCCGACCGGCCGATGACCGCCGCCGAGAAGGCCCGCGCCGAGGGCCGCCCCCAGATCGTCGACCCCGGGCTGCAGCCCGCCGCTCTCACGGCCGTCCTGGCCGCCCTGCTCGCGGCCACCGCGCCGCTCGGCCAGGGCGCCGTCGCCGTGGCCGTGGCGCTGCTCCAGGCGATCACGGCGGCCGGCTGGTTCCGGCTGAACGGCATGTGGCCCGCCCGGCAGGGCATCGCGCTCGCCTTCGCGGGCGGCCTCGCCGCCGACGTCGCCCTGCTCACCACCGGGCGCGTCCACGCCCCGACGGTGCTCATCGGCACGATCGGCGTCTGGGTGCTGCTGGTGATCGTCCTCCAGCTGCGCAGCCACGCCTCGGCGGACGAGCGGATGTACGGGCTGACCGCCGCGGTCGCCTCGACCGCCCTCACCGTGATCGCGGCCGGGTATCTGGCCGCGGTCGCCGAGTCCTCGGACGCCGTGGTGGTGGGCGCGGCCGCGGTCGCCGTGGGCACACTGGCCCGCGCGCTGCCGCTGCCGACGCCCGCCGCCGTCGTCCTCGGGCTGCTCGCGGCGGCCGGGGCGGGCGTCGGGGCCGGGCAACTCACCGGCACCGGGACCGCCACCGCCGCCGTGCTGGGGCTCGCGGCCGGGGCGTGCGCGCTGGTGGGGCTGCGGGTCGCGGCGTACGACTACCCGTCCCGTTTCGTCCACCTGACGGCGGGCGTGGCCCTGCCCCTCGCGGCCGCCGCCCCCGCCGTCTACGTACTCGGCCGCGCACTCGTCTGATGTGGCAGGCCCCCGGGTGTCCGCTCCGGTTAGGCTCGCTGCGTCAGGCAAGGGCCTGAGCGAGACCCTGGGGGATCTACGTACATGCGCGCACTACGCATCACACTGATCGTCGCAGTGATATTGGGCGGCCTCTTCGTGGGGGCCGACCGGGTGGCGGTATCCATGGCGGAGTCGAAGGCCGCCGACAAGATCAAGAGTTCACAGGGGCTGACCAACACCCCCCACGTCTCGATCAAGGGTTTCCCGTTCCTGACCCAGGTCGCGGGCAAGGAGCTGGACGAGGTCGACGTCGGGGTGGACGGGCTGACGACGGACGCGGGCGGCGGGACCACCGTCCGCGTCTCCGAGCTGAACGCCCAGCTGCACGACGTCCGCATCGGGGGGAACTTCACGTCCGCGATCGCGAACCAGGCCAGCGGTTCGGCCCATATCTCCTACGCGGACCTCTCACGGGCCGCGGGCCCCGGGGTCACGGTGGGCTACGACCCGGAGGGGACCAACCAGGTCAAGATCACCGGGAATCTGCTGGGCTTCAGCCTCAGCGCCCGCTCCAAGGTGACCATCGTCAACGGCGACACGATCAAGCTGCACGCCGAGCGCGTCCCGGGCGGCTCCATCCCGCAGTGGGAGGACAAGGTGCGCGAGCGCACCGACATCGAGCGGAAGATCGACGGCATGCCGAAGGGCATGCGGCTGGAGACGGTGAAGACCGGCAGGAGCGGCATAGACGTCTCGGTCGTGGGTAATAACGTCGCGTTGACCGGCTGACCCGTCCGCCGCGGACCCCACCGTGTCCACGTAACGAGACGATCATGTCCGCGATGACAGACGCCGACGGCCGCCGGACCCCTCGGCGGCCGTTCTCCGTGGTCCCCCACACCCGTCGGCGTCCACATCGCGGACATTGGCGTCTCACGATTCGACACACCGGTGACATGTCCGCCCGTCCGTCCTTACGATCGGACGCATGAAGCGACAGGCGGACCTCACGAAGCGGCGGGCAGTCGACCTGTGCCGCGTCGCCGCCATGCTCTGTCGCGCCGTCTGAAACCGAGGGCGCGCCCGGCCGCCGCAGCTTCGGCCCCGCCCCCTCCGGCCCGTCTCCCGGGCCGCCCAGCACTCCGCTCGTACGCTCGCGACCAGGCCCCGCGCAGTGCCGCGCGTCGAGCACCCGTACCGCCGCAACTGCCCCGGAGGAGAGATACATGAGCCGCAGTGACGTCCTGGTGGACGCCGACTGGGTACAGGCCCGCATCGATGACCCCAAGACGGTCATCGTCGAGGTCGACGAGGACACGTCCGCCTACGACACGAACCACATCAAGAACGCCATCCGGATCGACTGGAAGCAGGACCTCCAGGACCCGGTGCGCCGTGACTTCGTCGACCAGGCCGGCTTCGAGAAGCTGCTGTCCGAGAAGGGCATCGGCAACGACGACACCGTCGTCCTCTACGGCGGCAACAACAACTGGTTCGCGTCGTACGCCTACTGGTACTTCAAGCTCTACGGCCACCAGGACGTGAAGCTCCTCGACGGCGGCCGCAAGAAGTGGGAGCTGGACTCGCGCGAGCTGGTCGCCGAGGTCCCGTCCCGCGAGAAGACCGACTACCAGGCCCAGGAGCAGGACGCCTCGATCCGCGCCTTCCGCGACGACGTCGTGGCGGCCATCGGCAGCCTGAACCTGGTCGACGTCCGCTCGCCCGACGAGTTCTCCGGCAAGCTGCTCGCCCCGGCCCACCTCCCGCAGGAGCAGTCGCAGCGCGCGGGCCATGTCCCGAGCGCCCGCAACATCCCGTGGTCGAAGTCGGCCAACGACGACGGCACCTTCAAGTCCGACGACCAGCTCAAGGAGCTGTACGAGGGCGAGGGCGTCGACCTGTCGAAGGACACCATCGCCTACTGCCGCATCGGTGAGCGCTCCGCGCACACCTGGTTCGTGCTGCACGAGCTGCTCGGCCAGACCAACGTCAAGAACTACGACGGCTCCTGGACCGAGTACGGCTCGCTGGTGGGCGTGCCGATCGAGCTCGGCTCCGGCAGCTGACCCCTCTCCCCGAACGCAGAACGTAAGGACAAGACACATGTGTGGAGCGCAGACAGGCGGCCCCGACGCCTCGACCATCAAGCCCGGTGAGACCACGATCCAGGGCCAGGTGACCCGCGACGGCGAGCCCGTCACCGGCTACGTGCGCCTCCTGGACAGCACGGGCGAGTTCACCGCCGAGGTCCCCACCTCCGCGACCGGACAGTTCCGCTTCTACGCCGCCGAGGGCACCTGGACGCTGCGCGCCCTGGTCCCGGGCGGCACCGCCGACCGCACGGTCGTCGCACAGCAGGGCGGTCTGGCGGAGGTCGCCATCACCGTCTGACGCCACACCACGCGTCGTAAGGCGTGAGGGCCGCATCCCGGGGTTGGACGCTCGGCGGGATGCGGCCCTTCCGTCTGTGCGCTCCGTCTGCGCGCCTCGTCTGAGCGCTCCATCTGTGCGCCGGTCCGTCCGCCGTCTGTCCGCGCGGTGTTCCCGGACGTATCCTGGCCATATGTACGCGCGACGCCGCCACGCATACTTCTTCCTGATGGGCGCGTGTCTGACGCTCTTCATCTCGGCCTGGGCCTTCGTGCGTCTGTGGTCCATCCCCGCCGCCGTCGCGATGTGCGTCGTCGCGATGGTCATCCCGCCGTTCGCGGCCATCGTCGCCAACCGCCGGGGCCCGCAGGACCGCTGGTGGGACGAGTCGGGGGACCCGGAGTCGGACCGGTGGTGGCGGGAGCTGGACGAGCACCACCACCGGCACTGAGGCGCCGTGCGGGCCCGGGCTCAGTAGACGAGCGCCTGCACGCCGTCCGGCATGATCTCGCTCACGAAGACCTGCGCCCCCGCGATCCGCGCGCCCTCGATCAGATCCGCCTCGTCGATCTCCCGGCGCGCCGCGCACTGGCTGCACACCGTGATCGTCCCGCTCGCCAGAATGCCGCTGATCAGCTCCGGCAGCGGCGCCGCGTGCGGCAGCGAGAAGTCCGCCGCCCGGCCCGGCAGCGCGAACCACGCCGACTCGCCGGTCAGCCACAGCGAGACCTCGACCCCGCTCGCCACGGCCACCGCCGCCACCGTGAACGCCTGCGAACACCGTTCGGGCGCGTCCGCGCCCGCCGTCACCTTGATCACGAGCTTCTTCGCCATGCCCCACAGCCTAGGCTCGCCGGTCCGGCGACTAGACTCGTTCCCGGTCCGTCATCCGTTACGAGGAGCAGCTCGTGCTTGAGGCAGTCTTCACCGTCCTGTTGGTCCTGGTCATCGTGGCCAGCCTCGGTTTCGTCGGGCTCACCTGGAAGAAGCTCTACCAGGGCCAGCGCTGAGCGCTCGCGCCCCCTCGCCCCAGCCCGCCTAGCGACGGATCGTCTGAACCCATGATCGAGATTCCCTCCGACCTCCACCCGGACCTGGTGCCGCTGGCCTTCCTCCTCGGCAACTGGGAAGGCGCCGGCGTATCGGACTTCCCCGGTGCCGAGAAGTGCAACTTCGGGCAGGAAGCGACCTTCACCCACGACGGCCGCGACTTCATCGAGTACATCTCGCACACCTGGGTGCTGGACTCGGAGGGCAAGAAGGTCCGCCCGCTGGAATCCGAGTCCGGATACTGGCGGATCGACAAGAACCGCAAGATCGAGGTCGTGATGATCCGCGACCAGGGCGTCGTCGAGGTCTGGTACGGCGAGCTGGCGGACGGCAAGCCGCAGATCGACCTGGCCACCGACGCCGTCGCGCGCACCTCCGCCTCGGGGCCGTACTCGGGCGGCAAGCGGCTGTACGGCTACGTCAAGAGCGATCTGATGTGGGTCGGCGAGAAGGCCACCCCCGAGGTCGAGCTGCGCCCGTACATGTCCGCGCACCTGAAGAAGGTCGTCGACCCGCGGGAGTGGGCCAAGGACCTCAAGGACCTGCCGGACGACGGGATCGCCTTCTTCCGCTGAGCCGCCGCAGCCGTTCCGGCCTCTGAGCCGCTCCGGCCGAGCGCGACCGCGGCCCGGTGCCACGCCGCCTACACTGGCAGCGTGGCGACCACCGACTGGAAGACCGATCTGCGGGAGCGCGGCTACCGGCTCACCCCGCAGCGCCAGCTCGTGCTCGAAGCCGTCGACCGCCTGGAGCACGCCACTCCGGACGACCTCCTCACCGAGGTCCGCCGTACCGCGAGCGGTGTGAACATCTCCACCGTCTACCGCACGCTGGAGCTGCTGGAGGAGCTGGGCCTGGTCAGCCATGCCCATCTCGGGCACGGCGCCCCCACCTACCACCTGGCCGACCGGCACCACCACATCCATCTGGTGTGCCGGGACTGCACGGAGGTCATCGAGGCCGACGTCGCGGTCGCCGAGTCCTTCACCCGGCAGCTGCGGGCGTCCTTCGGATTCGACACCGACATGAAGCATTTCGCCATCTTCGGCCGCTGCGCCGGGTGTTCCGCCGCGCACCGGGCGAACGACCGTGTGCAGGACTCCACCCAGGGCCAGGCGGCCACGTCGTAGGGTGAAGCACATGAAGAGCCCTTTGCTGTCGCTGCCCGGCGCCGTCCCCGGCGAGGGCCCCGACGAAGGTGTCGCCGCCCACTACGGCGACCTGTTCCGCGAGCAGCGCGCGCTCGCCGACGGCACCGGTTTCGTGGACCTCTCGCACCGCGGAGTGGTCACGGTCACCGGTGCCGACCGGCTGAGCTGGCTGCATCTCCTGCTCACCCAGCACGTCAGCGACCTTCCCGCCGGTGAGGCCACCGAGGCCCTGATCCTGTCCGCGCACGGCCACATCGAGCACGCGCTCTACCTCGTCGACGACGGCGAGACCACCTGGGCCCATGTGGAGCCCGGCAGCCAGGGCGATCTGATCGCGTACCTGGAGAGCATGAAGT
This sequence comes from Streptomyces sp. NPDC005962, assembly GCF_040629205.1. Classification (NCBI taxonomy): domain Bacteria; kingdom Bacillati; phylum Actinomycetota; class Actinomycetes; order Kitasatosporales; family Streptomycetaceae; genus Streptomyces; species Streptomyces sp. NPDC005962. The sequence goes on from NZ_JBEXVE010000040.1 coordinate 56,884, forward strand.
TCTTCTACCGGGCCGACATCGCGGACCGCACCGAGGAGTACGCGGTCGTCCACCTCCCGGCCGGCAGCATCACCAAGACCCCCGAGGGCGCCGTCGCCCGCGAGACCGCACACGGCCGCGATCTGTTCCTGCCGCGCGCCGCTCTGGAGTCCTTCGCGGCCGTGAGCGGCCCGCCGATCGGCGCCCTGGCGTACGAGGCGCTGCGCGTCGAGGCGCACCGGCCGCGGATCGGCATGGAGACCGACCACCGGACGATCCCGCACGAGCTGGGCTGGATCGGCACCGCCGTCCATCTGCAGAAGGGCTGCTACCGCGGCCAGGAGACGGTCGCCCGGGTGCACAACCTGGGCAAACCGCCGCGTCGGCTGGTCTTCCTCCACCTCGACGGCAGCGAGGTGAAGCTGCCGGGCCACGGCGCGCCCATACGGCTCGCGGCGGACGGCGCGGAGGGCCGTCAGCTCGGCTTCGTCACCTCCTCGGCCCGCCACCACGAGCTGGGGCCGATCGCGCTCGCGCTGGTGAAGCGGAACGTACCGGTGGACGCGGAGCTGATCGCGGACACCACGGCCGCGGCACAGGAGACGGTCGTCGAGCCGTAATTTCTCCACCTCGACGTCAGACCTCGACGATCACCGTGAACGGGCCGTCGTTCGTGAGCGAGACCTTCATGTCCGCTCCGAACCGGCCCGTCTCCACCTGGGCGCCCAGCTCCCGCAGCCGCGCCACCACCTCGTCCACCAGCGGTTCGGCGACATCGCCGGGCGCCGCCGCGTTCCAGGTGGGCCGACGGCCCTTGCGGGCATCCCCGTACAGCGTGAACTGGCTGATGACCAGCAGCGGAGCGCCCAGGTCCGAGCAGGACTTCTCGCCCGGCAGGATGCGTACCGACCACAGCTTGCGGGCCAGCTGGGCCGCCTTCTCCGGGGTGTCGTCGTGGGTCACCCCGACCAGGACGCACAGCCCCTGCCCGACGATCTCCCCGGTCGTCTCGCCGTCCACGACGACGCTCGCCCCGTCCACTCTCTGTACCACAGCACGCATACGCACCATCATGCCCCGCGCCCATCGGGGCCGATCGGGTGGCCCGCCGCTGCACAGGGGCCATTCGGAGTGGCACGATGCGTGCAGGCGGTGCAGGTGGGCAGGAACTGCGGGAATGGTGCATCGCCGGAGGGGACGGACATCAATGATCACACCGGGCACCGAGCGGTCCATGGCGACCGAGAGCCCGCTGCCGGCGCGGCCGCCGAGCCAGCGCGGCGGCCGACTCGCGGACGCCGCGACCGTATCGGCGACGACGGGCGCGGCAGGGGCAGGGGCAGGGGCAGCGACGGGGACAGGAACCATGGGCGGTCTGCTGCTGGCGGAGCTGCGCGCGCTGCGCCGCTCCGCGCAGCGCGACGAGACCGACCTGAGCTATGTGCGCAGACTGCTGCACGGACGGATCGACATCCTCCGCGCCGAGCTGCGCCGCCGCCGCGAACCGGGGGCGCCGGGCCGGGCGGGCACCCCCTTGATGGGGCAGCCAGGGCTGACAGGACAGCCCGCGTCCCCCGAGCCCCGGGAACCGGCGGAGCTGGTGGAGCGGCTGCCCGAGATCCTGGCGGACGCGCCGTCCCGGCACCGCACCTCGGCCCGCCACGTGACGCTCGGCACCCCGCACAGCGCGGAGTGCGAGCGGCTGGCCGAGGAGATGCTCTCCGAGGTCGGCCTGTCGGACCTCCCGGCGCGCACGGACGAGGAGCTGCACGGCGCGATGGGCCGCCTGGAGGGGTACGAGCAGCAGATCTCCCGGCGGCGACAGGGGCTCCAGCGCACCGCCGACAAGTGCAGTGCCGAGATCGCGCGCCGGTACCGCGAGGGCGAGGCCCAGGTCGACGACCTGCTCTCCTCGTGACCGCACCGGATATCCACAGGCTGGGGATAAAAAATCGCATGCGGCCGGAGACGGCGGCCACCTAGCGTGGCCGCATGACCGCCCACCTCCGCACCTCCCTCGACTCTTCCGACGTCCCCGGCTGGCTCCGCGCGCTGCACACCGGATTTCTGCAGCCACCGGACGTCTCCAAGGAAGAGCTGGAGGTGCGGAGGGCGAACCTCGACCTGGACCGCACCCAGGGGGTGTACGACGGGGGCCGCTGCGTCGCGACCTTCCGCAGCTTCGAACAGCGGCTGACGGCGGTCGGCGGGGCCGACGTACCGGCCGACGCGGTCACCAATGTCACCGTGTCGCCCACCCACCGCCGCCGGGGCCTGCTCAGCCGGATGATGGAGCACGACCTGCGGGCGGCCAAAGAGCGGGGCGACGCGCTGGCCTCGCTGCTCGCCGCCGAGTACCCGATCTACGGGCGGTACGGCTTCGGCCCGGCCACCTGGGTCACCCAGTGGACGATCGACGTCGCCCGCGCCGGTCTCGACCCTCGCTACGCCGGACCCGGGTGCGGCGGCAGGGTCGACTACGCCGACGCCGACGAGATACGGCAGCTGGGCCCCGTCCTGCACGAGCGGCTGCGCGCCCGCCAGCCCGGCGCCGTCAACCGCACCGACCGCTGGTGGCAGCTCAACACCGGTCTGCTCCGGTTCCCCGGCGACGGCTGGACCGCCGAACCGTTCTACGTCCTCTACCGCTCCCCCGACGGCTCCGTCGACGGCCTGCTCGCCTTCACCGCCGACGACCGCTGGGAGGGCAACAAGCGGCCGCACGACACCGCCACGGTCCTCGACCTGATCGCGGTCAGCCCGGCCGCCGAACGCGCCCTGTGGCACTTCCTGTGCTCCATCGACTGGGTCGTCCACATCGCCACCGGCCGACGCGCCCCGGACGACCTGCTCCCGCTGCTCCTCGGCGACCCCCGGGCGGCCCGCCCCACGACCCACGCCGACTACCTGTGGCTGCGCCCGCTCGACGTACCCGTCCTGCTGGAGACCCGTACGTACCCGGCGTCCGGCTCACTCGTCCTCGACCTGCGCGACGCCGCCGGCCTGGCGGGCGGCCGCTACCACCTGGACGCCACCCCGGACGGCGCCACCTGCGTCCCCACCACCCGCCCGGCCGACCTCACCATGGACATCGGCGAGCTGGGCACCGTATGGCTGGGCGACGAGTCCATGACGCGCCTCACCGCCCTGGGCCGGGCCGACGAGGAACGCCCCGGCGCCGCCGCCCTGGCCGACACCCTCCTGCGCACCGCCCGACGGCCGTGGTGCCCGGACATGTTCTGAGCGGCTACGGGGTCTAGCAGCTGGACTTGAGCAACCGTCGGGCGCCCGCGCCCTGTTCGCCCAGCTTGTCGTACGGGTTGGCCAGCGCGCACTTGTCGATCGACAGACAGCCGCAGCCGATGCAGTCGGTCAGACGGTCGCGGAGGTTCTCCAGCTGCTCGATCCGATCGGTGAGGTCCGCGCGCCAGCACTCCGAGATCCGGGCCCAGTCCTCCTTGGTCAGGACGTGGTCCTTGGGGAAGAGCGACAGCACGCCCCGGATTCTCGACAGCGGGATGCCGACCCGCTGCGAGGAGCGCACGAAGGCCACCCGGCGGAGCGTGTCGCGGGTGTAGCGGCGCTGATTGCCGGAGGTGCGGCGGCTGTGGATGAGGCCCTCGCCCTCGTAGAACCGCAGCGCGGAGGCGGGAACTCCGCTGCGCTGGGACAGCTCGCCGACCGTCAGCTCATGGGTCTTCCAGGTGAGGTGCGTCATGCTGCCGAGGGTAGCTTGACTTCAACCTTTGTTTAAGTCCGAGGCTCTTCTCATGACCACCCAAACCGCTGTCTCCCCCCTCCGTCTCGCCATCATCATCGGCAGCACCCGCGAGGGCCGCTTCGGCCCCAAGGTCGCGCACTGGTTCACCGGCCGCGCCAAGCTGCGCGACGACCTGAGCGTGGACGTCGTCGACCTGGCCGACACCCCGCTCCCGCCGTCCCTCACCCACCGCCCCGGCCCCGAGGACGCCTCGGCCCTGGAGGCCGTGACCCCGCGCCTGGAGGCGGCGGACGCGTTCGCCGTCGTCACCCCCGAGTACAACCACAGCTACCCCGCCCCGCTGAAGAACGCGATCGACTGGCACTTCACCCAGTGGCAGGCCAAGCCCGTCGGCTTCGTCGCCTACGGCGGCATGTCGGGCGGCCTGCGCGCGGTCGAGCATCTGCGCCCCGTCTTCGCCGAGGTGCACGCGGTCACCGTGCGCGACACGGTCAGCTTCCACAGCGCCTGGGAGGCCTTCGGCCCGGACGGCAACCTGACCGACCCCCAGGGCCCCGACACCGCCGCCACGGTCATGCTCGACCAACTCGTCTGGTGGGCCGAAGCCCTCCGCACAGCCCGCGCGACCCACCCCTACGGAACCTGACCCCGGCCCTCAGGCCGTACGGCGGCGGAACAGCGTCCCGGACAGCGCGACCGCGACCGCGAGGATGCCGCCGCACCAGGCCAGCGCCTGCCAGCCGCTGTCCCCCACCGGCCGGTCCAGCAGCAGCGCCCGCAGCGCCTCGATCACCGGTGTGACGGGCTGGTGGTCGGCGAAGCCGTGCAGCCAGCCCGGCATGGTGTCGATCGGCACGAAGGCGCTGCTGGGGTACGGCAGGAACATCATCAGGAAGGTGAACCCGCCCGCGGCCTCCGGGGTCCTGGCGATCAGACCGAAGCAGGCCGAGAGCCAGGAGATCGCGAGGATGAACGCCAGGAGAATGCCCGCCACGGCCAGCCAGCCGAGCGGGCCCGCGTCCGGGCGGAAGCCGATCAGGAAGGCGACGCCGAAGACGATGGCGGTCGCGACCGCGTTGCGCAGCACGCTCGCGGCGACATGGCCGGCCACGAGCGCGGTGCCGGAGACGTCCAGCGAGCGGAAGCGGTCGATGATGCCGCCCGCCATGTCGTTGGTGACGGTGACCGCGGTGTTCGCCGAGCCGAACCCGGCGCACAGCAGCATCACCCCGGGGACGACATAGGTCACGTACCGGGTGTCCGTGCCCGTGTCGATCGCGCCGCCGAAGAAGTAGACGAAGACGAGCATCAACAGGACGGGCAGCAGCAGCGCGGTGAGCACCGCGTCGAGGTTGCGCCTGCTCAGCCGGACGGCACGGCCGGTCAGGACGATCGCGTCAGACACCGGCGGTCTCCTTCTCGGTGGTCTCCTCGGAGCGGGTGGCGGCCTGGCCGGTCAAGGCCAGGAAGACGTCGTCGAGCGTGGCGCCGCGCACGGCGAACCGGCGCACGGCGCGGCGGTCGGGGTCGACCTCGTCGAGCAGCGCGCGGACCTGCGCGGCGTCCCCGTCGGTGGCGACGCCCAGCGTCAGCCGGTCGGCGTCGCTGTGCACGAGCCGTGCACCGAGGCGCCGGGCGGTCTCCGCGAACGCGTCGGCGTCGGCGAGCACCAGGTCCAGCCGCTCCCCGGCGACCTGCCGCTTCAGCTCGACGGAGGTGCCCTCGGCGACCACCCGGCCCCTGTCGACCACCGCGATACGGTCCGCCAGCCGATCGGCCTCCTCCAGGTACTGGGTGGTGAGGAAGACCGTCACCCCGTCGTCGGCCAGCCCCCTGACGACCTCCCACATGGCCTGTCGGCTGCGCGGGTCGAGGCCGGTCGTCGGCTCGTCCAGGAAGATCACCTCGGGTCGGCCGACCAGCCCGGCGGCGAGGTCCAGCCGACGGCGCATACCGCCGGAGTACGTACCGGTGGTGCGGTGGCCCGCGTCGGTGAGGCCGAACCGCTCCAGCAGTTCCCGGGCGCGGCCCCTTGCCTCGGCACGGCCGAGGCCGGTCAGCCGCCCCATCACGCACAGGTTCTCCTCGCCGGTCTGCATCTCGTCGACCGCCGCGTACTGGCCGGTGAGGCTGATCGCACGGCGTACGCGAGGGCGGTCGCGGACGACGTCGTACCCCGCCACCCGGGCGTGGCCCGCGTCCGGCGGCGTGAGCGTGGACAGGATGCGCACGGTCGTGGTCTTGCCCGCGCCGTTCGGGCCGAGCAGCGCGAAGACGCTGCCGCGCGCGACGGACAGGTCGATGCCCGTGAGGACCTTCACCGCCCCGTAGGCCTTTGCGAGGCCGGTCGCCTCGATGGCCGGTTGCCTGGTCATGGGTACCCCGTTCCCTCTTCTGCGTATGGCATACGCACTACTGCGTAAGGTATACACAGTTCTAGGATGGCGGTCAACAGCACGGCGTCACGGAGGGCTTACGGCCATGGCCATCGAGGAGAACGGCGGCGGCACCGGGCTGCCCGCGAGCATCGAGGCCGCGTGGGGGCTCCGCGAGCGCCGCACCAAGGGGCCCAAACCCGGGCTGACCCTGGACCGGATCGTCGACGCCGCCGTGGGTCTCGCCGCGAAGGACGGCCTCGGGGCGGTCTCCATGAGCCGGGTCGCGGCCGACCTCGGCGTCTCCACGATGTCGCTGTACCGCTATGTCGCGGCCAAGGACGAGCTGCTGCTGCTGATGGAGGACGCCGCCTTCGGCACACCCCCGTCCGGCCCGGACCCGGACGAGGACTGGCGGACGGGGATCACCGGCTGGGCCCGGGCGCTGCGCGCCGCCTTCCACCGCAACCCCTGGGTGCTGTACATCCCCACCAGCGCACCGCCCATGACCCCCAACTCGGTGGCCTGGATGGAGCGGGGGCTCGTCTGTCTGCGCGATACGCCCCTGAGCGAGGGCGCGAAGATCTACGTGCTGTTGCTGGTCACCGGCTTCGTCCGGAACGAGGCGCGGCTGTCCGCGGATCTCGCGGCGGCCGCCGAGCGCACCGGGGACGCCACCGAGCAGTCGATGGCGTCCTGGGCCCGGCTGCTGAGCAAGGTGACGGACGCCGAGCGCTTCCCCGCGGTGACCGCGGCCCTCGCGGCGGGCGAACTGGACACCCCGGACGGCCCCGACGACGAGTTCGTCTTCGGCCTGGAGCGGATCCTCGACGGCATCGAGGCCCTGGTCCGCGCCCCCTAGGACCTGGTGGCCAGATCCTCACGCATCCTGGCCATCCGGCCACTCGCCGCCCGGTGGCCGCGTTGCGACGCTGGCCGGTATGAACGTGCTGTGGATATTCGCCCACCCCGAACCGCGCTCGCTGAGCGGCTCCCTGCGTGACGAGGGGCTGCGCGCCCTGCGGGAGCTGGGTCATGAGTGCCGGGTGTCCGACCTCTACGCCATGCGCTGGAACCCGGTCGTGGACGGCGCCGACTTCCGGCACGACGACGGGGAACGCCTGATCGTCGGCGCCTCCTCGCACGACGCCTACGACGCCGGGACGCTGAGCGAGGACATCCGCGCCGAGCAGGAGAAGATCGCCTGGGCCGACGCGCTGATCGTGCAGTTCCCGCTGTGGTGGTACGGAATGCCCGCGATCCTCAAGGGCTGGTTCGACCGCGTCTTCGTGAAGGGCTTCGCCTTCGGCGTCACCGGCCCCGACGGCCGCACCCTGCGCTACGGGGACGGCAAGCTGGCCGGAAAGCGCGCGATGGTCCTGCTCACCGCCGGGGCCCGGGAAGCAGGGCTCGGCCCCCGCGGCGTCAACGGCGACATCGGGCAGCTGCTGTTCCCGCTCCAGCACGGGACGCTCTGGTACAGCGGCATGTCCGTCCTGCCGCCGCACGTCGTCTACGGCGCGGACCGGCTCTCCGCCGAGGAGTACCAGGGCCATGCCGTCGCCCTGCGGGAACGCCTCGCCACGCTGCCGACCGCCGAACCGATCCCCTTCCGCCGCCAGAACGGCGGGGACTACGACGAGAACCTGGTGCTGCGGCCCGACGTCATGCCGGGGCGCTCCGGTCTGACGGTGCACTACGCAGCTCCAGCCGCCAGTCGTTGCACCGTATGACGGAGCCCGCCGGGTACTCGAACTCACACTCGCCGAGCAGCGTGAACCCGGCCTTCCGGCACACTCCGTTCGAGGCGGGGTGACCGATGGACGGATAGGCGTGCAGCTGGCGGTGGACATCCTCCGCGGCCGCGGCACGCGCGACCTCCCGAGCGGCCGCGGCCGCGATCCCCCGCCCCTGATACGGCGACAGCACACCCCAGCCCGTCTCGTACACCGTCTCCCCGCGCCACTCCCGCTCCCAGAAGCCGATGACACCCACCACCTCGGCCTCCCGCACCAGCACGATCCGGTACATCCGGCCCCCACCCCGCCCGGGCAGCTCCGCATAGCGCCGATGGCGCGCCAGCACCCGCTCCTCGCTCTCCGGCCCGCCCAGGTGCTTCATCATCTCCGGGCTGTTGTTGCGCCGCAGCAGTTCGAGGTGGGACGGAGTATCCGCCCACGGCTCCAACCGCACCGCCACCCCACCACTCCCCTGAGCCATCCCTCCGCCTCCCACCGCCGCCGTCCTCCTCATTCGACCACGGGGGTACGACAACGCCCGGCGGACGGCCTGGGTGGCTTGCGCCACTATTGCAAGCGTCTTGCTTGCAATAGTTAGCACTCCTGGTGCAGCATCGAAGGCATGGCATCACTGAACGTCGGCAACCTCGGCGACTTCCTGCGGGAGCAGCGGCGCAGTGCCCAGCTCTCGCTGCGGCAGCTGGCCGACGCCGCCGGGGTGTCCAATCCGTACCTCAGCCAGATCGAGCGCGGACTGCGCAAGCCGAGCGCCGAGATCCTGCAGCAGCTCGCGAAGGCGCTGCGGATATCCGCCGAGACCCTGTACGTACAGGCAGGGATTCTCGATGAGCGCGATCGGGAGGAAACCGAGGTGCGCAGCGTGATACTCGCCGATCCCACGATCAACGAGCGGCAGAAGCAGGTGCTGCTCCAGATCTACGACTCCTTCCGCAAGGAGAACGGACACGGGATCGCCTCGGAGGACATCCCCACCGCCGACGCCGACGTCGCCACACCCTCGAACTGATCCGGGAGGACCAGCAGCCATGGCCATCACCGATGACGTACGCAAGACGCTCACCGACCCGACCCCGCTCTACTTCGTGGCGGGCACGGCCGATCTCGCCGCCCAGAAGCTCAGGGAGGTGCCGACGCTGGTCGAGAAGATCGTCGCGGAGGCCCCCGAGCGCCTGAACGCGGTGCGCAACACCGACCCGAAGGCCGTCCAGGACCGGGTCACCCAGCAGGCGAAGGACGCCCAGGGCAAGCTCAACGAGGTGCTGGGTTCCCTGGACACCGACATCAAGCGGCTCCGGGACTCGGCGCAGGACCTCGCCCTCCAGGGCGTCGGCCGCGCCGCCGAGCTGGCCGTCAAGGCGCGGGAGCGCTACGACGAGGTCGCCGAGCACGGCCAGGACGTCGTGAAGACCTGGCGCGGCGAGGCGGCCGACGAGGTCGTCGACATCGCCTCCGCGATCGAGCCGACGGACGAGAAGAGCGAGCCGAAGGCGCCGTCGCAGCCGGTCGCCGTGGACTCCTCCAAGGAGGCCCCGAAGGCCACGGCCAAGCCCGCCGCCCCGGCGAAGAAGGCTCCGGCCAAGAAGCCCGCCACCGGCACCGCCACCGCCAAGAAGACCGACCCCAGGCCGTCCCACTGAGGTCAGGCGTTTTGTCGGGGGCGTACAAAGGGGCCGGGTACGCACATGGCGTGCCCGGCCTCGTCAGCGGGTACGGTGGCCCGTAATGCTCATGCCTCTTCTCTACTAAGCGTCTCTTCTGAGCGTCTCTTCTAGGCGGTGGACAGCGTGCTGGTGCAAGGTTTCGGCGAGTTGCTGTATTGGGTCTCCTGGGGCCTGCTCCTGTTCAGCCTGTTCGCCTTCGTCGACTCGGTGATCCGCCGCCAGGACGCCTACCGGGCCGCGGACAAGCAGACCAAGCCCTTCTGGATGATCATCCTGGGGCTCGCGGCCGCGGTGAACTTCTTCATGGGGATCATGAGCTTCCTGCCGATCATCGGGCTGATCGCGACGATCGTGTACATGGTCGACGTACGCCCGGCGCTGCGGCAGATCTCCGGCGGTGGCCGCGGCTGGCCGCGGGGGCGCGGCTCCAGCTCCGACGGGCCGTACGGGCCCTACAACGGCGGCCGGTAACGCGCTCAGCAGGACAAAAGCAAGGGCGGCAGGACAAAGGCAAGGGCGGCGGCTCAGCCGCGGTCGAGCAGGAGCACGGCCAGGTCGTCCGTCAGCTCGCCGCCGTTCAGCGACCGCACCTCGGTGACCGTGGCGTCCAGCAGCTCTTCGCCGCGCAGCCCGGTCGCCATCTGACGGGCGACGATCTCGACCATCCCCTCCTGGCCGAGCCGCTGCACCCCGTGTCCGACGCGGCCCTCGATCAGCCCGTCGGTGTACATCATCAGACTCCAGGCGCCGCCCAGATCCACCTGGCGGCGCGGCCAGCGGGCGTTCGGCAGCAGGCCGAGCGCGGGGCCGTTCTCGTCCGTGGGCAGCAGCCGGGGCGCCATACCGGGCCGTACGGCCAGCGGTGAGGGGTGCCCGGCGAGGCAGACCCCGGCCCGGCGGCCGTCCGGGGCGATGTCGACGGTGCACAGGGTCGCGAAGATCTCGTCGTCCGGGCGCTCGTTCTCCAGCACCTGCTGAAGGGTGCCGAGCAGCTGGTCGCCGCAGAGCCCGGCGAAGGTCAGGGCGCGCCAGGCGATCCGCAGCTCCACGCCGAGGGCGGCCTCGTCGGGGCCGTGGCCGCAGACGTCGCCGATCATCGCGTGCACGGTGCCGTCCGGGGTCCGGACGGTGTCGTAGAAGTCGCCGCCGAGCAGGGCCCGGCTGCGGCCGGGCCGGTAGCGGGCGGCGAAGCGCAGCCCGGAGCCCTGGAGCAGCGGGGTGGGGAGCAGTCCGCGCTCCAGCCGGGCGTTCTCCTGGGCGTGCAGCCGGGACTCGGTGAGCTGGCGCTGCGCGAGGTCGGACCGTTTTCGCTCGACCGCGTACCGGATGGCGCGGCTGAGGATGCGGCCGTCCAGCTCGTCGCGGAAGAGGAAGTCCTGCGCCCCGACCCGGACCGCCTCGGCGGCGCGCTCGGCGTCGTCCTCGGCGGTGAGGACCAGGACGGCCTGCGTGGGCGCGAGCTTCAGTACGGAGCGCAGTGTGTCGAGCGCGTCCTCCGCCTCGTGCTCGGGGCCGGGCAGGGCCAGGTCGAGCAGGATGCACTGCACGCCGTCGGTGAGCAGCCGGGAGGCCTCGGTGAGGTTACGGGCGGTGCGGATACGGACCCGGTTGCCTTCGGTGTCCAGCATCTCGGGGACGTTGAACGCCCCGGCCGGATCGTCCTCGATCACCAGCAGGGTGAGCCCGCTGTCGGGCAGGGCGGCCGGCCGGGCCTCGGCGGCCAGGGCCTCCCGCTGCCTCGGCACGGGTACGGACATCGCTCGATTCCTTCCCTCCCCCCGAGGGCGCGGCGCCCGCCGCCAACCGGCGGACCGCACGAACCGGCCCACACACCGACTGGTCGGTTTCAGGGCATGCAAGCCGGATACTGCCAGGCGACTTTAGCGCCCGGTCCGGGCCCCGTGGAATGACCTCCCGGACGCCACTTTTGTCATATGCCCCACGCCCTGGGCGACTTGGGGGAATCCGGACAGGGGCTGGGATGACAAACGTCACGCGAACTCGTCGCCCTTTTGTGGAACCGCACACGGTTGACGCGATTCGCGCCCCAACCACACCGGGGCGGGGCGGACATACCAGACGAATAGCGCTCGTGGCGGGAAATCAGCCCGAATCAGGAGTCGTCCGGGCGCACCACGCCCAGGATCGGCATCGATCCCGCCCCGGCCATGGTGACCGGGCGGCCCGGGCGCGGGGCGTGGACGATGGCGCCGTCGCCCACATAGATCCCCACATGGCTGGCGTCCTTGAAGTAGATGACCAGGTCGCCGGGGCGCATCCGCGCGGTGTCCACCTTCGGCAGCAGCCGCCACTGCTCCTGCGAGGTCCGCGGGATGGTATGCCCGGCCGAGGCCCAGGCCCGCTGGGTCAGCCCGGAGCAGTCGTAGCCGTCCGGCCCCACGGCGCCCCATACGTAGGCCTTGCCGATCTGTGCCGTCGCGAAGTCGATCGCGCGCCGCCCCACGGTGCTCGACCGTCCGCCCACCTCTCGCAATATGCCGGTCTTCAGCCATTTCGCCTGGGATGACCGGTCCCGCTTCTCCTGGAGCTGCCGCAGCCGGTCCCGCTCCCCGGCCTCCAGCCGCGACTCCAGCCGCCGGGCCCGGGCGAGCTTTTCGGTGATCTCCTTCTTGGCCGCCGCCTTCTTCGCCCGGCTCCGGTCGAGCCGCTCCCACTCCTGGGAGGCGGATGCGGCGTACCGGTCCAGCGCCTCCTGCGTGCGCTCCAGCCGGTTCATCAGCCCGCGGGCCGCCTTCTCGCCCTTGCGCGCGAGGGCGAAGTCGTCGAGGAAGGCACCGGGGTCGCCGCCCAGCAGCAGCCGCGCCTCGGGCGGCATCCCGCCGCCGCGGTACTGGGCCCGCGCCACCGCCCCGGCGCGCTGCCGCAGCCCGGCCATCTCCTTCTGCGACGCCACCACGGCCCGTGCGATCTTCACGATCGACTTCTCCTGGCGCGTCTGTCTCTCCCGCGCGAGGTTGTAGGCGTCGGTGGCTGATTCCGCTTGCCGGTAGAGGCCGTCCACGTCCGCGCGGACCTTCTCCAGCCGCCCGCCGCCGGACGCGGTGCCACCGGCGCCGTCCGGCACCGGTTCCGGTTCACCGGGAGCGGCGTACACCGCGCCGGATAAGGCCGACGTTCCCAGCGCGCAGACGAGCGCGACGGCCGCGCCCCTCCCTCTCCCGTCCCATCTCACCCCGGCCTCCTCTCATGTAGGGGACGGATAGTGACATGCCGTACCGCAATCCGACAGAGCCACGCGCCGGTCGACGGCGCAACGCGACGCGATCCGGGGTTTTACGGGGACAGAAGTGGACGGAAGCCGCCCCGCGACCACGCCGTGACCCAGCCGTTACCCGGACACCACACTGACGGCCGAGGTTCACCGCTCGTTAACTCTTCCCCTTCGGTCGCTTCATCTGATCTGCCTAATTTCAGCCCTACTGGCGTGCGTACCGAGCCCCGTGCCCGGCCGCGCGCCCAGCGCACATCCATCCCAGCGCACCACTAGTTCGCGCGCCGTCCCCACCGGCGGCTTCTGGAAGGAACCCCCGAAAGTGAAGCTTCAGCGCAACAACCGGCTTCGCGCCATCGCCGCCGGTGCCCTCGCCCTGTCCGGCGCCTTCGTCCTCACCGCCTGCGGTTCGGACAACAACTCCGGCGGCGGTGGCGCCCAGTCCACTGGCGACATCAAGTGCGAAGGCAAGGGGCAGCTGCTGGCCTCGGGCTCATCCGCGCAGAAGAACGCCATGGACCTGTGGACGAAGAACTACGGCGCGGCGTGCAAGGACGTCAAGCTCAACTACAAGGCCACCGGCTCGGGTGCGGGCATCCAGGAGTGGCTGCAGGGCAAGACCGCCTTCGCGGGCTCCGACTCGGCCCTCAAGCCCGAAGAGGTCGCGTCCTCGAAGAAGATCTGTAAGGGCGGCCAGGGCATCAACCTGCCGATGGTCGGCGGCCCGATCGCGGTCGGCTTCAACGTCCCCGGCGTCGACAAGCTGACGCTCGACGCCGAGACCCTCGGCAAGATCTTCAACTCGGACATCAAGACGTGGGACGACCCCGCGATCAAGAAGCTCAACCCGGGCGTGAAGCTCCCGAGCCTCAAGATCCAGGCCTTCCACCGCTCGGACGAGTCCGGCACCACCGACAACTTCACCAAGTACCTCAAGGCCGCCGCCCCCAAGGCGTGGCCGCACGAGCCGGGCAAGGCGTGGGAGGGCAAGGGCGGCCAGTCCGCCGACGGTTCCTCCGGCGTCTCCTCTCAGGTCAAGCAGGTCTCCGGCGCGATCTCGTACTTCGAGCTGTCGTACGCGACCGCCAACAGCATCAAGACCGTCGACCTGGACACCGGCGCCTCCGCGCCCGTCAAGGCCACCGTCGAGAACGCCTCGAAGGCCATCTCCGAGGCCAAGCCCAAGGGCACCGGCAAGGACCAGGCCCTCGACCTGGCGTACGACACCAAGGCCGCGGGCGCCTACCCGATCACGCTGGTCACCTACGAGATCGCCTGCGACAAGGGCAACAAGGCCGGAACCCTCAAGGCCGCCAAGTCCTTCCTGAACTACGCGGCGAGCGAGGGCGGCCAGTCCGCACTGAAGGAGCTGGGCTACGCCCCGCTGCCCGACGCGATCGCCAAGAAGGTCCGCGAGAGCATTTCCAGCCTCTCCTGACCTGAAGAGTGCGGCCTGTTCCGCTTCGGCCGACCGGCTGGAGCGGAGCAGGCCGCACCGTCCGGTGCACCGCCGCACCCGGAGCCACACCCCACCCGGCTCCGCAGACCGGAGAACCCATGAAAACGGATATAGAACCCACATCCTCATCCGCCGGGTCACAGCCTTTGGTCGCGACCCGCTCCACCGGCCGGGCCGGTGACAAGATCTTCCTCGGCCTCTCCCGGGGCTCCGGGATCGCCCTCCTGGTGATCATGGCGGCCATCGCGGGCTTCCTCGCGTACCGCGCCGCCATCGCGATCTCCAAGGACGAGGCGAACTTCCTCACCGCCTTCGAGTGGAACACCGGCTCGACGCCGATGCGCTTCGGCATCGCGGTCCTCGCCTTCGGCACGGTCGTCAGCTCGATCATCGCGATGGTCGTCGCGGTCCCGATCGCCGTCGGCATCGCGCTCTTCATCTCGCACTACGCGCCGCGCCGCCTGGCCACCCCGGTCGCGTACGTGATCGACCTGCTCGCCGCGGTCCCCAGCATCGTCTACGGCCTGTGGGGCGCGCTCTTCCTGGTGCCGCACCTGACCCCGCTGTACACCTGGATGGACGAGTACCTGGGCTGGACCAAGATCCTCTCGTACCAGGGCGGCGCCGCACGGTCGCTGTTCACCGTCGGCATCCTGCTCGCGATCATGATCCTGCCGATCGTCACCAGCGTCAGCCGCGAGGTGTTCCGGCAGGTCCCGAAGATGCACGAGGAGGCCGCGCTCGCGCTCGGCGCGACCCGCTGGGAAGTCGTCCGCATGTCGGTCCTCCCCTTCGGCCGCTCCGGCATCATCAGCGCCTCGATGCTGGGCCTCGGCCGCGCGCTGGGCGAGACCATGGCGGTCGCCACCGTGCTGTCCCCCAGCTACCTGATCAACGCCAGCCTGCTGGACCCGGGCGGCGGCACCTTCGCGCAGAACATCGCCAGCCACTTCAAGGAGGCCAACGGCAACGGGCGTGACGCCCTCATCGCCTCCGGTCTGGTCCTGTTCGTCATCACCCTGCTGGTGAACGGCGCCGCGCGAATGATCATCGCCCGCCGCAAGGAGTACTCGGGGACCGCAGCATGAGCGATACGACCACCGACACCACCACACCGCGCGCGTCCGCCCTCCAGCAGGCGCGACTGCCCCGCTGGGCACCACTGGGACTGGCCGCGGTCGCGATCGCCGCGGGCGTCGGCATCGGCGCCGGCGCCGGGCTCGGCAACACCACCCAGTGGGGCCTGATCGCCGCGCTGCTCTTCGTCGTCCTCTCCTACGGCGTCACCGCCGCGGTCGAGGGCGGCAGGCAGGCCAGGAACCAGCTGGCCACCGTCCTGGTGTGGCTCTGCTTCCTGATCGCGATCGTCCCGCTGGCCTCCCTGCTCTGGGAGACCATCAACCGCGGCAAGACCGTCCTGGACGTCTACTTCCTCAGCCACTCCATGGACGGCGTCCAGACCATCCTGCCCGGCGGCGGCGCGTACCACGCGATCCTCGGCACCCTGGAGCAGGTCGGCATCGCCACCCTCATCGCGGCCCCGATCGGCCTGCTGACCGCCGTCTACCTGGTCGAGTACGGCCGCGGGTCGCTCGCCAAGGCCGTCACCTTCTTCGTCGACGTCATGACCGGCATCCCCTCGATCGTGGCCGGTCTGTTCATCCTCAGCTTCTGGATCATCATCCTGGGCTTCGACTACTCCGGCTTCGCCGGCGCCATGGCGCTGGCCATCCTGATGATGCCGGTCGTCGTCCGCTCCACCGAGGAGATGCTCAAGCTCGTCCCCGACGAGCTGCGCGAGGCCTCGCTCGCGCTGGGCGTGCCCAAGTGGCGCACCATCCTCAAGGTGGTGCTGCCCACCTCGATCGGCGGGATCACCACGGGCGTGATGCTCGCGGTCGCCCGTATCGCCGGAGAGTCCGCCCCCATCGTGCTGCTGGTCTTCGGCTCCCAGGCGATCAACCCGAACCCCTTCGAAGGCGCCCAGTCGTCGCTGCCGTACTACATCTACGAGCAGTGGCAGCTCGGTAACGAGGCGTCGTTCAACCGCGCCTGGGCCGCGGCGCTCGTGCTCATCGCCTTCGTCATGATCCTGAACCTGGTGGCCCGCGGCATCGCCCGCTGGAAGGCCCCGAAGTCCGGCCGCTGAGGCCGAGAAGAAGAGAAGTGATTCACATGGCCAAGCGCATCGACGTCAGCGGGCTGACCGCCTACTACGGCAGCCACAAGGCCATCGAGGACATCTCGATGACCGTCGAGCCCCGTTCGGTGACCGCCTTCATCGGCCCGTCCGGCTGCGGCAAGTCGACCTTCCTGCGCACCCTCAACCGGATGCACGAGGTCACCACGGGCGGCCGCGTCGAGGGCAAGGTGATGCTCGACGACGAGAACCTGTACGCCTCCGGCGTCGACCCCGTCTCCGTGCGCCGCACGGTCGGCATGGTCTTCCAGCGCCCCAACCCGTTCCCGACGATGTCGATCTTCGAGAACGTGGCGGCCGGGCTGAAGCTGAACGGCTCGTACCGCAAGAGCGAGCTGCGGGACGTCGTCGAGAAGTCCCTCAAGGGCGCCAACCTGTGGAACGAGGTCAAGGACCGGCTGAACAAGCCGGGCGCCGGGCTCTCCGGCGGTCAGCAGCAGCGGCTGTGCATCGCCCGCGCCATCGCGGTCGAGCCCGACGTGCTGCTGATGGACGAGCCCTGCTCGGCGCTCGACCCGATCTCGACCCTCGCCATCGAGGACCTGATCGGTGAGCTCAAGGAGCGCTTCACGATCGTCATCGTGACGCACAACATGCAGCAGGCGGCGCGCGTCTCGGACCGTACGGCCTTCTTCAACCTGGCCGGCGTCGGCCAGCCCGGCAAGCTCATCGAGATCGACGAGACCGAGCGGATCTTCTCCAACCCGTCCGTCCAGGCGACCGAGGACTACATCTCCGGCCGCTTCGGCTGACATCAAGCCCCTCGCCTCCGGGCGAGGCCCCGCCCCATGGGCGGGGAACGGCGTCCTGCGGTGCTGCATGGCGGTGCCACCGCACGACGAAAAGGGCCCGCCCCCGGCTTCCCGGGGGCGGGCCCACTGCGTTTCACCTGCTCGTCGGCGTCGGCCGAAGGCCAACCTGCTCGCAGGGGTCCTGCTCGCAGGGGTCAGCCGAAGGCGAGGTCGACGATCCAGTAGCTGAGGGCAGCGACTCCGGCCGCCGCGGGCATGGTGATGAACCAGCCGAGGATGATGTTCTTCGCGACCCCCCAGCGCACCGCGTTCACGCGCTTGGTCGCCCCCACACCCATGATCGCCGACGTGATGACATGCGTCGTCGAGATCGGCGCCTGGAACATGAACGACGCGGTGTACATGACCGAGGCCGCCGTCGTCTCGGCAGCGAAGCCCTGCGGCGGGTCCAGCTCGATGATCCGGCGGCCCAGCGTGCGCATGATGCGCCAGCCGCCCGCGTACGTGCCGAGCGAGAGCATCGCGGCGCAGGCGATCTTCACCCACACCGGGATGGCGTCCCCCTGATCCTCGACACCGCCGATGACCAGGGCCATCACGACCACACCCATGGTCTTCTGGGCGTCCTGGAGACCGTGGCCGAGCGCCATGGCGGCGGCCGACACGGTCTGGGCTATCCGGAAGCCGCGCTTCGCCTTGTGCGGGTTGGACTTACGGAACATCCAGAGGATGGCCACCATGACGAAGTAGCCGAGCACCAGGCCGATGACGGGCGAGATGACCATCGGGAGGACGACCTTCTCCACCACCCCGGTCCAGTGCACGGTGCTGGAACCGGCGAGCGCCGCGCCGACCAGGCCGCCGAACAAGGCGTGCGAGGAGGAGGACGGCAGTCCGTAGTACCAGGTGACCATGTTCCAGGCGATCGCCCCGATCAGCGCGGAGAACAGGATGATCATGCCCTGTTTGCCGGTCGGGGTGGCGATCAGGCCCTCGCTGACGGTCTTGGCGACCCCGCTGCCCAGGAAGGCACCCGCGAGGTTCATCACCGCCGCCATCGCGAGCGCGGCCCGCGGGGTCAGGGCCCGGGTGGAGACCGAGGTGGCGATGGCGTTCGCCGAGTCGTGGAAGCCGTTGGTGTACGTGAAGAAAAGCGCGACCGCGATGGTCACGACAAGCGCGAAGGTGTCCATGCCGGGGCTCAGGACTCCTTGACGGCGATGGTCTCGACCGTGTTGGCCACATGCTCGAAGGCGTCGGCCGCCTCTTCCAGCACATCCACGATCTGCTTGAGCTTGAGCACCTCCATGGCGTCGTACTTGCCGTTGAAGAGGTGGGCCAGCAGCTTGCGGTGGATCTGGTCGGCCTGGTTCTCCAGCCGGTTGACCTCGATCCAGTACTCGGTGAGGTTCGTCATGGTGCGCAGGTTCGGCATGGCCTCGGCGGTCAGCTCGGCCGCCCGCGCCAGCACCTCGATCTGCTGCTCGACGCCCTTGGGCAGCTCATCCACCTGGTAGAGGACGACCAGGTCGACGGCCTCCTCCATGAAGTCCATGATGTCGTCGAGGGACGAGGCGAGGGAGTAGATGTCCTCGCGGTCGAACGGCGTGATGAAGGAGACGTTCAGCTGATGGAAGATCGCGTGCGTGGCGTCGTCCCCCGCATGCTCCGCGGCCCTCATCCGCTCGGCGATCTCGGCACGAGCGGCGGAGTCCGCCCCGAGCAATTCCATCAGGAGCTTGGAGCCGGTCACGATGTTGTCCGCGGAGGCCGCGAACATGTCGTAGAAGCTCGTCTCCCTTGGGGTCAGACGAAAGCGCACTGGGGAATCCTCGGGAAGCGGCGGATGGGGACTCGACGATGCTAGGCGCATCTTCCGGCCACGGTAACCGGCGTCCCCAGTGTCGCCCATCGGGCGGAGTGCTCTTCACAGGGGCCCGGTTCGGCCGGAAAAGCCGTTACCATATACCCACTGGGGGTATATGGGCACCGATAGTGAACAACGGGAGGACGCCATGACCACCACGGCAGCCGACACCACCGCGCCCACCGGCGGCGATGAGCGGGGCCAGGCGTCCGGCCACGCTTCCCCTACCCACGGCGGCCACGGGTACGCCCACCAGAAGGACCAGCACCTGAAGCGGCTGCGCCGGATCGAGGGCCAGATCAGGGGCTTGCAGCGGATGGTCGAAGAGGATGTCTACTGCATCGACATACTCACCCAGGTCTCCGCGAGCACCAAAGCCCTGCAGTCCTTCGCCCTCCAGCTGCTCGAAGAGCATCTGCGGCACTGCGTCGCCAGCGCGGCCGTCGAAAGCGCCGCCAAGGAAGGGGACGAAGGAGAGGACGAGGTGGACGCCAAGGTCGCCGAGGCGACCGCGGCCATCGCACGGCTGCTGCGGACCTGAGGCACACCCCCGGGTGCGGCGGTGCCCGCCGACGAGACGGCGGGCCTGCCTACCGGGCGTCCGGACCGTCTACTTCCGGCCGCTCCGGACGTGCGGCCTCACGCCCCTTCGAGTGGTCGGCCGAATCTGATCGCTCAGTTGATCGATCCGCTGAGCCATCTGCCGGGCGGGCGGCCGGGCGATCTGCTGAGCGGTCCGCCGGGCGGGCAGCCGATCGGTCGGCCTCCACCCGGAGCACCTCGTCGATGCGGTCCGGACTGAGCCTGTCCTCGTCCGCGCTCGCTGCAGCGATCATCAATTCACCGTAGAGATCGATCTCGACGAGGGCCACGGGGTCCGGGCCCGGTGAGCCGCGACGCGCAACCACGTGTTTCACCTCCTCCTGCGAGCACCTTCGAGCACTTTGAGCAGCGGCTTCCCAGGGTAGGGATCGGTACACACTCCGCGCATGGCACGGATGGGCCATTTCGAAGGAGAGAGCAGCCCCCTCCGACTACTTCTGAGGCGATCCGACCTTCCCTGTGTAGATATCCGCGGGCTTGGGGAGCTCGACGGCGGCCTCCACCCCGAAGTCGTACCACTCCGTCGTCGAGGCGACCCCCACCGCGCGCCGCCCGTCCGCGCTCCCGGCCGGCCGCGCACCGCTCGCCCGGCCGGTCACGGTGAAGCGGTGCCGCACCTCACGCAGCCGCCCCAGCCCGTCAAGATACGCGTCGAAGGGCACCAGCGGGACGGTGAACCCCTTCGCCGCGGCCCGCAGCGGTCCCCGTACGCCATGCGAGGCCACCCTGGCCGCCCGGCCGATGTCGGTGGTGCCGCGGTAGTGCCGCACCAGGGCGCCGCCCGCCCCCTCCTCCCCGACCAGACTGGCCCGCCGTACCCCGCGCAGCAGTTCGGCGGCGGTCAGCGGATCGGTCGCCCCGCCGGTGACCAGGTTGCCGTCCGGAATGCCCGCCGTGTCCACCCGTACCCATTTGTCGCTGGGGATGCCCGCGCCACGGTTGCGCATGAAGAGCGCGCCGGGTGCCAGAAGTTCGGTGATCGGCCCGTGCTCGGCCGCGCCCGTCGCGTCCCTCGGCAGCGCCAGCCGCAGCCGCCCGCGCCGCTGCTCGAAGTCGTACGCCCCGCGGCCCTCGATCGAGACCCGGGTACCGCCGGTCGCCGTCTCCAGGGTCGTCCGCACCCGTGAACTCCCGGAGCTCACCAGCACATCCGCGGCCTGTTGCAGCACGGCGACCGCGGCCGCCGCCCCGGGGGCATCGCCCGGGCGCTGGTCCGCCACCGTCTGGGACGAGCAGCCGCCGACGGTCGCCAGCAGCCCGGCCAGCAGACCACCCGCCACGCATCCGGCGACCGCCCTCGCCCGTCTCCTTCCACCGCGCCGCTGAACCACCATCGACCGTCGACCCCCTGGCCACGCTCGTCCACGCCTTGATACTTGTTCGTTTAACGACCCGTTCCGGCCACTCGTCACGGCCCGGTAGCGTGGTCATGTGCTCGACTCAGGTGACATAGGCCCCGACCAAGCCCTCACCACCACCGAGGAGAAGGGGGCCTTCTGCCTCGCCCGATGCACCTGCGGCTGGATCGGCCCGGCCCGCCGCGCCCGTTCCCTGGCCCGCGCCGACGCCGGTGCCCACTCGACGGACCGTCACTCTTCCGCCACGGACGCAACCCCTCCGCCCGCCCCGCCCTCTGACCAGGAGACCGGGCGGCACACGCGGTAACGGCGGTGGCCCGGTCGACCGGTGGGACGCAGGGTCGACCGGGCCGACAGGGAGGGGACACCGCCATGAACCGGCGGACACTGCTGGCTGCGAGCGCGGGGCTGGCCTCCACGGCCACCTGGGCCGCGGCGTGCAGCAGCAGCACGACGGGACACGCCGCCGGCGGCGTGAAGTCCTTCGGCAGCGCTGCGGGAAGCGCCTCGGGAAGCGGGCTCGCGGCGAGCGCCGGCAAGGCGAAGGCCGCGGACTGGACCGCGCTCGGCAAGACGCTGCACGGCGATCTGGTGCGCCCCGGCGACGCGGACTACACCGCCGCCAGGCGCCTGTACAACACCCGCTTCGACCATCTGCGGCCCGCCGCCGTCGCTTATATAGGGAATACCGCCGACATCACCGCATGTCTGGACTTCGCCCGGCGCCAGGGCACCCCTGTCTCCATCCGTAACGGCGGCCACAGCTACGCGGGTTATTCCAGCGGTGACGGCCGCCTGGTCATCGACGTCTCCGCGCTCGGTTCCGTCGGCACCACCACAGGCGAGGCCCGCATCGGCGGCGGCGCCAAGCTCATCGACGTCTACACCCGGCTCGGCGCCCACGGCGTCACCGTCCCCGGCGGCTCCTGCCCGAGCGTCGGCATCTCCGGGCTCACCCTCGGCGGCGGGCACGGCGTGGTCTCCCGGGCGTACGGGCTCACCTCCGACCACCTCACCGGCGCGACCCTCGTCACCGCCGCGGGCAAGACCCTCCAGGTCTCCAAGGACCGCGAACCCGACCTGTTCTGGGCGCTGCGCGGCGCGGGCGGCGGCAACTTCGGCGTCGTCACCGAGCTGCGCTTCCGTACCCGCGAGACCGGCGACGGCGTCACCGCCTATATGTCCTGGCCCTGGTCGAAGGCGGCCAAGGTGCTCGGCGCGTGGCAGAAGTGGGGACCCGACCAGCCCGACGAGATCTGGTCGGCGCTGCATCTGTCGGCCGCCCCCGGCCACACCCCCACCGTCTCCATCAGCTGCTTCTCCCTGGGCACCTACGGCGACCTGCAGAACGCGGTGGACCGGCTCGCCGACGGCCCGGGCGGCCCCGGCCCCGCCTCCCGGGTGTCCTTGCGCCGCCGGGGGTACGTCGACGCGATGCGCATGTACGCGGGCTGCGGCGACACCTCGACCACCCGCTGCCATCTCCCCGGCGACCAGCCCGGCCGCAGCACCGACGGGGTGCTGAACCGGGAGACGTACGCGGCGCGGTCCGACTTCTTCGACCGCTCGCTGAGCCAGGCGGGGATACGCGCGATGCTCGACCAGGTCGAGCGCTTCGGGCGGCGCACCAGCGGCGGCGGCGCGGTCAGCGTCGCGCTCACCGCGCTCGGCGGCGCCGTGAACCGCGTCGATCCGCGGGCCACCGCCTTCGTCCACCGCCGCTCGCGGTTCCTCGCGCAGTACACCGCGTCCTGGGCGGCGGGCGGCGCGGGTGCCCCGCAGAACGCCTGGCTGGACGCGGCGCACACGGCGATGCGGCGCCACGCCTCCGGGGCGGCGTACCAGAACTACACCGACGCCTCGCTCAAGGACTGGCGCTCGGCGTACTACGGCTCCGGCGCGGACCGGCTGGCGCGGCTGAAGAAGCGTTACGACCCGAAGCGGCTCTTCGACTTCCCGCAGGCGCTGTGAGCCCACGGGCCCGATAGGCCTGATAGGTCGCAAACGTCCGACGGGCGGCCCGGCTGATGCCGTGCCGCCCGTCGGACGTGCGTGTCAGGTATGCGCGGCAGGTGTCCGCGTCGGGTATGCGCGCGTCAGGCCGCGAGGTCCTTGCTGCCGCGCTCCGTGCCCGGCGCCCGGCTCTCGGGGAACTCCGGGAAGCCCTCCCCCGCCGCGGCGGCCGGGGCGGGGCGCCCGGCCCGTATCAGCCAACCGGCCCGCGACCCCGCGATCGTGGTGGTGAGCGGCGTCAGCAGCATCATCGCGAGCGGCGCCAGCAGCAGCGCGACCGCGGTCCCCAGGGCGAACCCGCCGATGACGTCCGTCGGATAGTGCACGCCCATGTAGACGCGGCAGAAGCCCTCGAGCAGCGCGAGCCCGAGCGCGGCCAGCCCGTACCGACGGTGGGCCATGAAGATCCCGACGGCGAGCCCCATGGTGAGCGTCGCGTGATCGCTGACGAAGGAGAAGTCCGTCTTGCCCGCCACCAGGACGTCGAGCCCCTGATGGTCCCGGAACGGCCGCGGGCGCTGGACGAAGCCGCGGATCGGGATGTTGGCGATCAGCGCGATCCCGGCGGCCAGCGGCGCCCAGATCAGCCCGGCGACGGCGGACGGCGCGTCCTGCGGCCGCTTGCGCACGCTCCACCAGGCACCGAGACCCACCAGGGCGAGCCCGAGAACGATCCCGAACTCGCCGACGAACTCCATCACGCGGTCGAACCAGTGCGGGGCGTCCTTGGCGAGCCCGTTGATGTCGTAGAGAAGGCTGACATCGGGGTTCGACCCGTCCAGTGCGAGTCCAGCCATGTGCCGCGGCCCCTTATCTCTCACCTGTCGCTGCGTACAGCTGCCGACCCCCGTGCTTCCCCCACGACCGACGGCCCCGGCGAGCGATGCCGAAGGGTGTGCCGCCGATCCACTTCCAGGAAACGCCCTTATTCCGTCAGGCGTTCCGTTCGCTACCCAACGATCACCGGGACGTTATCGAAGGGTGACCCGTCGTCGCAGCTCAGCGGGAATCCTTACGCGGCGCCGGACCGGGGCAGCGCTTTTGCGCCATCCTGTGTCACCCGCGTCGCCCCGATGTAGTCCGGGGAATCGATGGGGTCGAAGCGGATCACCGCACCAGTGTAGGGCGCGTTGATCATCTTCCCGCCGCCCACGTAGATCCCCACATGGTGGATGGATCTCGGGTCATCGAGGTCGTAGGCGAAGAAGACCAGATCACCGGGGAGCAGCTCGCTGCGCTTCGGATGCGGCCCGGCGTTCCACTGGTCGTTGGCGACGCGCGGCAGATCGATCCCCACCGTCTTGTACGCCGCCTTCGTCAGCCCCGAGCAGTCGAACCGCCCGTCCTGGTCCGGGGTGCCGTTGCCGCCCCACAGATACGGCTTCCCGAGCTGCTTCTGCGCGAAGTAGATCGCCGCGGCCGACTGCCGCGACGACGGCACGCTCTGCGTGGGCGCCTCGAAGCTCTTGGACAGGTTGGTGATGGTCTTCACGTAGTTCTGGGTCTCGCGGTACGGCGGCACGCCCTTGTACTTGAGCACCGCGTACGCGCCCGCGTTGTAGGAGGCCAGCATGTTGTGCGTCTGATTGCCCGGCACGTCCTTCACATACTTCGCGAGCGAGCAGTCGTAGGCGGCCGCGGACGGAATCGCGTCATTCGGATTCCAGATGTCCCGCTTGCCGTCCTTGTCGCCGTCCACCCCGTGGGACGCCCAGGTGGCGGGGATGAACTGCGCCAGCCCCTTGGCGTTGGCCGGGCTCTGCGCCTTCGCGTTCCAGCCGCTCTCCTGGTAGAGCTGCGCGGCGAGCAGGGCCGGGTTGAGCGCGGGGCACGAGTTCCCGTACCGCTGGATGAGCGGCGCGTACGAGGCCGGGACAGCACCCTTCGCCAGTCCGACACTGGTGCCTCCGCCACCGCCCGCGAGGTCCGCGGCGACCATGTAGGTGCCGAGGACGAGCAGGACGACGAAGGAAAAACAGACTCCGATACCGACACTGACACCCAGCCAGACCTTACGCACCCGGCCATCCTCCCCCATCAGCGCGCGGTACGAACGCGTTTCCGTACGCACGGCGAAAATCAGCCGCTCGCCAGCCGAAACCCTACGGGCGACCGGTGCCGCGCCCGGCCCTCCTCCGCCCGGAACGCGTAAAGTCCGGCCCGTCCGAGCACCTCACACCCCATGAACCCCAAGGAAGACGGATGACGCAGCTGGACTGGCAGCGGGCCTCGACCGACGAGGACGAGGAGGCGGGCGCCTACCTGGAGGTGGCCGCAGGCCCCGACGGCCGGATCTACATGCGCGAAAGCAACGACCCGGAGACCGTCGTCGTCACTACCCAGGCCAAGTGGGAGGCGTTCCTCATGGGGGTCAAGGCAGGCGAGTTCGACGACTTCGCGGAGGAACAGGGGGAATAGGGGCCTCCACTACCGATCGTTGCCCGGCGCCCACCCGCGTGATACACAGAGTGACCATAGGGCGCCCGCCGGACCCTGAGGGGCATGGCTCGTCCTCCTGCCAGGTCACCGTGGTCCACAACACGTACGAGATCCGCCAAGAAATGCCGCCCAGTCGACATGCGGAAGCGGAATCGTCGGCGAAGATAGAGACTGACCCCACGCCAGACCCGGCGGGGCACACAACTACCCATAAGGGGCGGTGAGTTCATTATGTTTCTAGCGGCCGAAAAGGGCGACATCAACACCATCATCGGCGGAATCGCCCCAGACTGGGGCCCCTTCGGAACCCTGGGCAGCGAGGCCCGCGTCATGATCGAGGTCGTCATGGCCGTCGCACTGCTGCTGTGCTTCGGCATCGCGATCTGGGGCGCGGCCAAGCAGCGCATCGGCGCGACCGCGCTGCGCGACACCTTCAGCGCGGAGCAGGGCAAGGGACTGATCGTCGCGGGGCTGACCGGCGTGTTCATCATCGGCTCGCTGGGCACGCTCTTCACGATCGTGTACGGCATGGCCGTTTAGCCACGCCCCCGCCACGCCCGGTCCGCGCCCCCGTCGCGCTCCGGCCCGCGCGCCCGCGCACCGGAGCCGACCCCCGCGCGCGGCGCACGCCCCCGCCCCCGAGCCTCCGCCCCCGATCCCCCCTACCGGCCCCACCCTCCGTACCCGAGGCTGCTCCCTGATGTCCGCACCCGCCGCCCCCGTCGCCGAGGTCGTGTCCGTCTGATGTCCACTCACACCACCACGCCCGAACGTCGGTCCACGCCGCTACCGTCGTACCAGCGTGGCGGAACAGCGACCACGGACGGCACGACCGGCACGGTCGGCACGGGTGAAGGGGCGAGCACGCGATGAGTCTCGGCGGCGACGGCGGCTACGGCGGTGACTACGACTACGACGGCCACGACACCGGCCGAACTCGCGGCACGGCCTCCGGCGGCCATCTGACGCGCACCCGCCTGCCCGAAGGCGACGAGGACCCGTACGGCCCGCCCCGCCGCGGCCCCGGCCGAACCGCCAAGCCGAGCCGCAACCTGATCACGGTCATCGGGGTCGTCGTCCTGCTCCTCGCCGCCATCGCCTTCGTCAACCGCGGCGGCCAGAGCGACAGCGGCTCGTCCGACCCGGACTCCGGCGGCACCAACGCCGAAGCCCAGCCCACCGCCCCCACCGGCACCCGCCCGGTCACCGGCCAGAACGGCACGACGGGCATCGCGTCGGGCTTCGCGAAGTCCCAGCAGGGCGCGCAGAGCGCGGCGGCGAACTACGCGGTGGCGCTGGGATCTGCCGACATGCTCAACCGCGAGCAGCGTCATGAGATCGTTCCGCAGGTCTTCACCACCACGGCCGCCGGCCCGCTCCAGACCAAGCTCGACAAGGCCTACTCCGCCAACGCGCTGGATAAAATCGGCCTGGACGCGAACGGCAAGGCGCCCGACGGCATGACCTACATCTCGCGCACCGCCCCCCTGGGTACCAAGGTCTCGAAGTACGCGAGCACGGCCGCGACGGTCGAGGTCTGGTGCACGGGAGTGTTCGGAACGGCTGGTGAGGGTTCCAGGAACCCAGTCACCAACGACTGGTTCACCATGACCCTCAAGCTGCGGTGGACGGACAACGACTGGAAGGCCGAGAGCTTCTCGCAGAAGAGCGGCCCCGCCCCCGTCAACAGCGACAACACCGCCTCCACGGCCGATGAGATCGCCAAGGCAGTCGAGCAGTACGGAGGGTTCACCTATGCCCGCTAGCCCGAGCCGCCGCGCTCTCACGCTCACGGGTGTCCTGGCGGCCATTCAAACAGCCGCCGTCCTCCTGGCGACCCGCGCGGCCGCTGCCCCCTCACCCACGCCGAGCCCATCCGGCAGCGACAACGACGATTGCAGCGGGCTCCTCGGCCAGGTCCGGGAAAACTGCGAAAAGGGCGGCGGTGGCGGCGGTTCGGGCCCCCCTTCCGACCCGTCGAATCCCCTCGACCCCGCCGCCTCCCTGGCCCGAGGCTGCGCCGACGCCGCCGCATGGCTCATCGGCAAGCTCTCGAAGCTCGTCAAGGAGACGGCGACCGTCGACTTCACGAACCAGGCCTTCCTCCGCCAGTACGCCGTCGTCTTCGCCGCCTCGACCGTCCTCACCCTCATCCTCTGGCTCCTCGCCGTCGCCAAACGCGCCATCCGCGGCGTCCCGCTCGGCGAGGCGCTCTCCGAGGCCATCGGTTTCCTCTGGCTGACGGTCCTGGCCTCCGCCTTCACCCCGCTCATCCTCTATACGGTCGTCACCGCCACCGACGCCGTCACGGACGCCATCGCCTCCGGCACCGGCGCCGACAACGACGCCTTCTTCGGCTCCTTCGCCCAGGCCCTCAAGCGGGACGAGGACATCGGCGGCGGGCCGATCATGCTCATCGTCGTGTCGCTCGTGACGATCCTCGCGTCCGGTGTGCTCTGCCTGGAGCTGGTCATCCGCGCCGCCCTGCTCTACGTCGGCGCACTGCTCGGCACGGCCGTCTACGCGGGGCTCGTCGACAAGAACATGTGGGGGCACGTCCGCCGCTGGGCCGGGATCATGATCGCGGTGATTCTCGTCAAGCCGGTCATCGTGGTGGTCCTCGCCCTGGCCGGCGCGCTCTCCACCTCCGGCAACGAGCCCGACGCCTTCTCGGCCGTCGTCTCCGGCCTCTCCATCATCATCCTCGCCATCTTCGCCAGCGCGATGATCTACCGCTTCGTGCCCGGCTTCGGCGACGAGATCGTCAAGGCCCGCAGCGCCAGCGCCGACCCCGCGTCCCGCCAGGCCGCCGCGGTCATCAGCTCGCCCGCCGCCCTGGTCAAGCAGGGCATCAACACCCACAGCGCCCGCGGCGGGGGCGGCGACGGAGGCGGCGGTTCCCGCCCGGCCCAGGCCAAGCCCGCCAACCCCGTGTCCGGCGGCGTCGCCGCGCACAGCTCCCGCGGCAGTGGGGGCGGCGGCGCCAGCCGCACCGGCAACTCCGGAGGCGGCGGGTCCGCCTCCGCCCCCCGTTCGCAGAACAACAGCTCAGGCAACAACCCGGGAGGTGACCGGCGGTGACGGTCGATGCCCAGTCCCACGCCATCGCACCGCGCCGCACGTATCTGGTCGGGCGTGCCCGCCCCAACGCGATCGTCGGCAAGAACCGCGAGACCGGTGAGATCGCGCTGATCATCGGGGGCGCGTTCATCGGCATGATGTGCGGGCTGCTGGTGCCGATGCTGACGCTGCGCATCGCCGCCCTGGTCGGCTTCCCGACCCTCGCGCTGGCCGCCGTGTACGTGCCGTACAACGGACGCACGTTCTACCGCTGGTTCGAGATCAACCGCTCCTACCGGCGCAGCGTCCGCAAGGGCACCACCGGCTACCGCTCCGGCGCCGCCGAGGCCGGTACCCGGTCCGACGGCCGCGAGGTGGAGGTCGGCCCGCCCCCCGGCATCGGCCGGATCAACTGGCTGGCCGCGCCGTTCGGCCCGGACGAGATCGCCGTCCTGCTGCACGCCGACCGCCGCACCGTCACCGCCGCGATCGAGATCGAGGGCCCCGGCGTGGGCCTGCGGGACAGCGAGGACCAGGAGGCGCTGGTCGACCGGTTCGGCACGCTGCTCAAGCACGTGGCCAACGGCGACGGCTTCGTGACCCGGCTGCAGATGCTGGCCCGCACCCTCCCCGCCGACCCGGACGCCCACGCCAAGGATGTCGAGCGGCGCGGCGACAACGGCGCCCCGGTCTGGCTCAAGGATTCGTACGACCAGCTGCAGTCGATGGTGTCCACCTCCTCCGAGCAGCACCGCGCGTACCTCGTCGCCTGCATGCACTACACCCGTGACCTGGCCGCCGAGGCGCAGGCCATCGCGCGCGCCACCCGGCACAGCGGCGGCGGCCGCCGGATCGACAAGGACGCGGGCCTGGCCGTGATCATGGCGCGCGAGCTGACCGACATCTGCGCGCGGCTCGCCGAGGCCGACATCCGGGTGCGCCAGCCCCTCGGCCAGGGGCGGCTGGCCTCACTCATCCACTCCATGTACGACCCGGACCACCCCATCGACCACATCCAGGCGATGACCAAGCGCAACGCCTGGCCCGCCGAACTGGACGCGATGGAGCCCACCTTCCTCCAGGCGAAGACCCGCGAGTCCAGCACCCGTGAACCCTGGTGCCACGCCACCGCATGGGTGAAGGAGTGGCCCATGACGCCGGTCGGGGTGAACTTCCTCGCCCCGCTGCTCGTCCACACCCCCGATGTCATCCGTACGGTCGCCGTCTGCATGGATCTGGAGCCCACGGAGATCGCGATCGAGCGCATGCTGACCGAAAAGGTCAACGACGAGGCCGAGGCCAGCCGCGCCGCGAAGATGAACCGTACCGTGGACCCGCGCGACATCGCCGCGCACGGCCGGCTCGACCAGCGGGGCGAGGACCTGGCCAGCGGCGCCGCGGGCGTCAACCTGGTCGGCTACATCACCGTCTCCTCCCGCTCACCGGAGGGGCTCAACCGCGACAAGCGGACCATCCGGGCCTCGGCGGGGAAGAGCTATCTCAAGCTCGAGTGGTGCGACCGTGAGCACCACCGCGCGTTTGTGAACACGTTGCCGTTCGCGACCGGTATCCGCCGTTAGCCGACCGCAGCTGACCGATAGCCGTAGAGACGCGACGTAAAAAAGCCGTAGACGTCGTAGACGCTCTAGACGCCGTAGAGACGACTGGGACTGGGACGATAGGGGCTCCGCCGTGGCCGATCCGATGACCGCCGTCACCGACGCGTTCACCAGCTTCCTGTTCGGGAAGGTGGAGACGACTCGGCTGCCGGTCCGTACGTCCACGGGGCAGGCGCAGGCCGTCTACCTGCCGACCGCGGCCCCGGGCCTCGGCGACTCGGGCGTCATCATCGGGCGCGAGGTGTACTCCGGGAAGGGCTACATCTACGACCCGTTCCAGCTGTACGGCCAGCAGCTGCCCGCCCCGCACTGGCTGGTGCTCGGGGAGTCCGGCAACGGCAAGTCGGCCCTGGAGAAGACGTACGTACTGCGTCAGCTCCGGTTCCGCGACCGCCAGGTGGTGGTGCTGGACGCGCAGGGCGAGGACGGCGTCGGCGAGTGGAACCTGATCGCCCAGGAGCTGGGGATAACGCCCATCCGGCTCGACCCGACGGCGGCCATGAACGGCGGCATCCGGCTCAACCCCCTGGACCCGTCGATCACGACGACCGGTCAGCTCGCCCTGCTCCGCACGATCATCGAGGTCGCGCTGGGGCACGGGCTCGACGAACGCTCCGGCTTCGCCCTCAAGGTCGCGCACGCCTACGTCAACGAGACCATCACCGACCGTCAGCCGGTGCTGACCGACATCGTCGAACAGCTGCGCCACCCCGAGCCGGATTCCGCGGAGGCGATGAACGTCGACCTGGACGACGTACGGGCCTGGGGCCTGGACGTCGCCCTGGTGCTCGACCGGCTGGTCGACGGTGACCTCCGCGGCATGTTCGACGGTCCGACCACGGCCGGAATCGATCTCGACGCGCCACTCATCGTCTTCGACCTGTCCCATATCGACCGCAACTCGATCGCGATGCCCATCCTCATGGCCATCGTCGGCGTCTGGCTGGAACACACCTGGATTCGGCCCGACCGCAAGAAGCGCATCTTCCTGGTCGAAGAGGCCTGGCACATCATCAACTCGCCCTTCGTCGCCCAGCTCTTCCAGCGGCTGCTGAAGTTCGGCCGGCGGCTCGGCCTGTCCTTCGTCGCCGTCGTCCACCATCTGTCCGACGTGGTCGACGGCGCGGCGGCCCGCGAGGCCTCGGCGATCCTCAAGATGGCCTCGACCCGGACGATCTACGCCCAGAAGGCCGACGAGGCCCGGGCCACCGGGCGGGTGCTGGGCCTGCCGCGCTGGGCGGTGGAGATCATCCCGACGCTCTCGCCCGGTATCGCGGTCTGGGACGTCAACGGCAACGTACAGGTCGTCAAACACCTGATCACCGAGGCCGAGCGCCCCCTCGTCTACACCGACCGGGCGATGACCGAGGACGGCATGACCGTCCAGCTGGCCGCCGAGGCGGAAGCCGAGAAACGAGCCGCCGCGGCGGTCGAGGCCGCGGCGGAGGCGGACCCGTACAGCGGTCCGTCGTACGGCTCCACGGTGGCCTGACATGGCGGCGGGGCAGTACCGCGGCGGACCCGCGGAGCACGGCCGCGGAAGACAGCCGTCCCCGCAGGGCGGCATCCCGGACGGGCTGCTGGTCGGCCTCTTCGCCTTTCTGCTGGGCCTGATCGGGCTGATCTGGTCGGCCACCGGCCTGTCCGCGCTCTTCGCGCACGGCGCCTGGCCGGACGGCCTGACCTTCCTGCACACTCCCCTGGCGCTGCGCCATCTGGTGGAGGAGCCGCACAACCTGGCGGCGGCCTGGTCCGCCACGCCGAAGGACCAGCTGCCCGGCTACGGGCTGTTCTGGGGCGTCTTCATCAGTGAGCTGATGGTGCTGATCGTGCTCGCGGTCTTCGCCATCGGCACCCTGACCCGCTACCGGCTGGTCCGCGCCAAGCGCCGCGCCGCCCGCGCGGACGCCGTACCGGGCACGGCCGACGGGGCGGGTACGGAGCAGGCCTCTGGCCCCGCGTACGCCCCCGAGGGCCCACCGCGGGGCGTCACAGCCGCCCGCACGCCCCCAGAAGCCCCCGGGCCGGCTACGGACCCCAGCAGACGGGGCGACGAGCACGGCCCGGCGGCCCGACCCGAGGCCACCGCGCCAGGCCACCCCCTCGTGCCCAGCGCGCCCGGCACCCCGGACGCGGCCCCGGCCCACCGCAACGGAACCCCGGCCGAAGCCGCCGCCCCCGGCCCCGTCCCCACGGAACGCACCGATCCGCTCGTCCCGGCCCCGCACAGCCCCCAGGACCCGGCCGCCGCGTCGCCGCAGTCGCTGCCCGCCCCCGACACCGACAGCGGCCTTGCCGTCGGGCTGTTCCGCCCCGGCGGGGAACCGGCCCGCTCGCGCGTCCTCTTCGGTGCCGAGCGCGGCGAAGCCGCCGCCCGGGCCATCCTGGAGGCGGTCGGCCCGGTGCTCGCCGTCACCAGCGACCCCGGCCTGTGGGCCGCGACCAAGGACGCCCGCGCCAAGTTCGGGCCCACCCATGTCTTCGACCCGTCCCACCTCCTCGACACCCCCGCCCGGCTCCGCTGGAGCCCGGCGGACGGATGCGGCTCCCGCGAGGTCGCAGCCGCCCGCGCCGCCGCCCTGCTGGCCCCCGTGCGCCCCGTGCACGCGATGGACCAGCCCCTGGCGGAGGCCGCGGAGACGATGCTGCGCTGCTGGCTGCACGCCGCCGCGGCGGACGGCCGCCCCTTCCGCCACGTCCACCGCTGGGCACAGGGCAGTTCGGCGCATGAGCCGGTACGCATCCTCCGTACGCACTCCAAGGCGGCGGGCGGCGCGGCAGGCGAGCTGGAAGCCACGCTCACCGCCCACCCCGAACGCCGCGACATGGCGCAGGAACTCACGGCGCGTGCCCTGGGCGCGCTCTCCTCGATCCATATCCGTGACGCGTGCAATCCGGGGCGAGCCGACGCGCTCGCACTGGAGTCATTCGTCGGTGAAGGGGGAACGCTCTATCTGATGGGGGAATCCATCGAGGACCCCCGTTCCCACCCGGGTGCGATGCCCTTGTTGACCGCACTCGCCTCGCACGTGGTCGAGCACGGCCGGCGCATGGCCGAACGGTCATCCTCCGGTCGGCTCGACCCACCACTCACCCTCGTCCTGGACGACGTGGCCGCCGTGGCGCCGCTTCCGGCGCTGCCGGACCTGCTGGTCCAGGGCACCGCGCAGGGACTGCCCACGCTGGCTCTGATGCGCTCTCAGGAGCAGGCACGAGCCCGGTGGCCGCACCGGACGCTGGTCGGGTAGCCAAAGACACCAGGGACACCAAGGACAAAGGCTGATCGCACAGCCTGATCCGCACAGCGCATGTCGTGCAGCCTACAAACACGAAAAGGCCCTGTCGGGAGCTTCAAGCTCCCAACAGGGCCTTTTCCAAAGATTGTTCGGCGGCGTCCTACTCTCCC